>CAMLFF010000123.1 GCA_946479185.1 uncultured Sphingobium sp. | reverse complement strand
GTTCAACGTGAAGCCGCTCAGCGTCACATCACTGGCTTTGACGCGGATGCCGTAAGCATTATGCCCACTCGCATCCAGGATCGTCACGCCCTGACCCTGCCCTGCCAGCGTGACGCTGTTGTTCAGGTTCAGCGTATTGCTCAACACATGAGTGCCAGCCGAGAGGTTGACCCGCTCTCCAGCCGTTGCCAGCGCCACGCCACGCGCTGCGCTCCCCGTGCCGGAGGCGCTCGTGACGAACAATTGCCCATTCACCAGACGGGCGAGGCCTGCCCCGCTCACATCGATCGCGTGGGTGATCAGGTCTTCCGCTGCGAACAGCCCCGCCAGATCGAGCGCATCGGCTCGGGTGCCGTTGAACGACACGCCTGTCAGATCGAGCGCGCCAGCACTGCGCCAGACGATGTGCTGAACCGTATCATCGCCTGCCACGAAATTATTGGTGCCGGAGAAATTGATCGTGCCAGCGCCGGAGACATTGGCGGGTAGATAGATGGCATAGCCATTATTGACGAAGCTATTGTCCGTAAAATTGGTGACGGTCGGCAGCGCATAGCCGGGCTCGATGGCGAACACCTGATGATTGTTTGTAAAGCTGTTGCCGGTGACATTCAGCGTGCCGACAGTGCGCGTCATCAGCACAGCGCCATATACCGCCTCGCCGCTGGGTGCGGAGGTGCTGAGGCCAACATCGCTCACCACATTGCCGGTAAAGTCGACCTTGTTGGCGCGGAAGGCCTTGAAGATCGCGCCGAACGACGTGTCTGAATCCCCGCCATTGCGCACGATATTATTGGCGACGGTGATATCAGGGTAAGTGAACTCGCCTGCCTGCTGGCGGAAGGCGATGTGGCCCGCGGTGTTATCGAGAAGATTGTTGGAGAAGACAGCGCTGGTGATCTGCGTGCCATCCGTAGCAGTGCCCGCCCCGCTGCGCGTATCAAAGGCCGCCCAGCCGCGAATGTTGAGAAATTCGGAGTTGGTGATGGACAGGGCGCCGCCATATTTTCCGCTCGCCATGCCATGACGCCCGGAGACGCTGCCGCCGTCGATCCGGATGCCATCCAGCGTGAGGTTCGTCACTTGGCCGCCCTGAATGACCGCCGTTCCAGACGATCCGCTGACCGCAAAATCCTTGAGGATCAGATCGCTGAACGTGCCCGACAGCGCGATGCCACCCGTGATCGCCGTTTCGTCCATCCCGGCGCCAGTGAGCGTCAGGCCCTTGGCGATGGTCACCGCTTCGGCATAGCTGCCCGCGCCGACCATCACCTTGCCGCCAGTGACGACAGCATTGATGCCGGCCTGAACCGTATCGAGCGGCGTGTTAGCTGCGCCCTGTCCACTCGATGATCCCGTGGCGGACACGCTCACATGGGTGCGATTTGAGGCGGTATAGCCCTGATCGAGCACCGCCATGCCGCCATTGGCCGCGCTCAACGCAAGCAGCCGCGCCTGATTTTCGAGCGACGTGTTTGCGCCCAGCACCCCAGTGCCAGACGTCAAGTTCGTGCCATCCCACACGCCGTTCAAATGGAGGTTGATGCCCCATTCATTTCCGTATGCGCCCTGCATATTGCCGCTGATGTCAAAGCCGGGCGCGGACCCGTCGACATATTGAAGCAAGATGGCGCTTTTCGTATTGTCGATGAGATTGCCGGTGATCGACAGAGTGTTGGTGCCGCGCCCATCGACGAGGATGGCCTGACGCAAGCCGGACATGTTGTTGTCGCTGATCGTCGCGCCGTCCGCGCCATTGGCGATCGCGATGCCGCGCGCGAAAGAACTGCCCCAGTTATGTTCCCAGGCTTTCACACCTTGCGGCAATGCGCTGGCGAATGTGAGGCCCGTGATCGTCGCGCCGTCCGCGTTGACATTCAGGCCATTGATCTGGCTACCGTTGATCGGCACGAAAATCGTGGCGACCCCGCCGCCATCAATGGTGAGATCATTGTGGAAGATTGTCGCGCCTGCGGCATAGGTGCCCGCGCCGAGATCAAGCCGGACGCCGCCAGAAACCGTGCCGATCACGCCAAGCGCGTCACCGATGAAATTACCCTCGCCACTCGTATCGGCGCCAGCTACGTCCAGCGTGAGCGCCAGCGCGCCATCGGTCACATTGATGTCGCCAGCGCCGCTGATATGCCGACCGGTAAGCGAAAGATTACCGGTCGCGGCGACAGCGGACTCAACCTTCACCTCATTGGCAGCAAGAACGCTCGCCGAGCCGACCGCGCCAACGTCCAGTGATCCGCCCAGCACCGCATTGCCGCTCTGCGCCGAGAGGATGATCGTACCATCGGGATCGGACGTCGCGCTCGCCACGGACAATATGCCCGTGTTGACGACCTGATCGATCACCGCGCTGGCCGCCTTGGCGGTCATATGGATGCGCCCGCCGCCAGCATTGATCGTGCCGCTGTTGCTGACCAGCGCACTCTCATTGCCAAGGCCGATTTCAAGGAAACCCGTGCCATCCAGATCGAGCGTCGCGCTGGTGCCCGATGCCAGCGTCACTTGCCCAAGCCGCGCGTTGATCACGCCAGCATTGCGGACGACCGGCGCGAAAAAGAGTCCAAGCCCCTGATCGGCAATGCTAATGCTTGCGCCTGCACTCACGACGATTTCGCTCATCGACGATGGCGAGCCGGTGAAGCTGAGTGCGCCGCCTGCCATAAAGGCGTCGTCCCCGACATCCGCCGCGCTTGCGATGAGCCCGCCGACATTCACGTTCGCTGTCCCGGCAAACATCACGCCATTGCTGTTGATGACCGCGATGATGCCGTTTGAATTGAGCTGCCCGGCAATTTGCGACGGCGCACTGCCGCCAACAACGCGATTAAGCGCAATCGCGCTTGCGCTCGGCTGGGAGAATGTCACCCCCGCGCTGGAGCCGATATCGAAGCTGTCCCAAGTGATGATCGCGCGATCGCTCGACTGGTTGATCTGCAACTGCGCATTGGAGGGCGTGCCAATCGTCGCCGTGCCGCCAACGACCGTGCCGCCGCTCGGCAAGGCGGTTTCCGCCTGCGCAAATGCGGACGTCGGCCAGCTTATCGCCAGCGCGAAGGACGCCGCCGACATGAGCAGCGCGCCGCGCCGACGTGAAGAAATTGCGCTGCGGCTCGAATGAGCCACCATGCGCGCGACATTATGCTTGCTCATATCGGTCTCCAAAATTCGCTTGGGGGCCGCGATCATTCACGCCCCCGAATGGTCAGTAGGCAGCGCTGAACGAGAGGAAGATGCGGCCATCGCGGTCGCCAAGGGACGTCACCGGACGGCGGATCGGCTTGGCATATTCCATCGAGAAGCCGAACCGACGGGCAACGCTCACGCGGAGCCCCGCGCCAGCCGATTGCAGCCCGTTACGCCTGGCCTCGCCCGGCAATGGATGGTTCTGATAGACGCGCCCGCCCTCGAAATAGGCATAGGGTTCAACCGAACCCATGCCGCGCGCGGGGATGGTGTAGAAAAGCTCGGCCTTGCCCGCATAGCCCTTGTCGCCGGTGATCTCCGAAGGGTCATAGGCCCGGCCAAAATCATTGCCGCCAATGCCAAGTTCTTCCGAGGCGAGCAGGCTATCCTGCGTCCATTGCGCGGTTCCGGCAACCAGCAGATGCAAGCCGCGATACAGCGGCTGAACGCGGCTGATCTCGCCATTGATGCGTGTGAAGAAGCCCGACGCCGTGCCACGCGACTTGGCCCGATCACCCAATCTGGTCGTGCCGAAAAAGTCCACGCCTTGTGAGATGCTGGCCCGGACCGTGGTCTGTCCGCCCGTCGCATCGCCATGATTGGCGAGCAGCTCAGCGGTCACCAGACGGATTTTGTCGTCAAAGATCGGATTGAGGAGCAGGCTGCGTGATTCGCTATCGCGCGAGACGAAATTGAGCTGCCCAAGAATGTTGGTCGAGCGGCTGCGCAGGAAGGGATATTTGACGCCCACCCCCCAGCTGACACTCTCGCCCTTAAGATCGAGCGGACGCAATTCGTCACCGGGGCGGGTGCGCGCGTAATTGGCGAAGGCGCTGGCACGCAGGCCTGATCCGCCAATGGGCTGATCATAAGCGCCGGAAATGAAGCCCAACTCGCCACCCTGATCGGGCGCGCCGACCGCCGTGATGGCAAGGCGTCCGCCCGTTTCGAGCAGATCATTGAGCACGACGCCGCCATAGATTTGCACGGGACCAAGCCAGCGGGTGCCGCGATTGTCGATAGCTGCAAAGGCCTCGATGGGCTTGCGCTTGACCACCAGATCGAGATCAGCAGCGCCTGCCAGCGTAGCCGATGGGGTCAGCACCGCCTGCACATCGGCACCCTGCAGATCGCGTGCGAGCAACAAGGCGCGGGAGAGATCATCGCCCGAGGTTGGTCGGGCCGTGCGCAGCGGTGCGAGATAGGCGTTCAGATAGGGACGATAGCCGCCAGCATCCCCCTCGACACGGGCCTCGCCGATATAGCCTTCAACAATGTTGATCGTGGCGACGCCGCCCTCGATCCGCTGCGGCGCGACAATCGCGCGGGAGAGAACATAGCCCCGACGGCGATATTCGACGGTGACCGCCTGAGCCAGCCTGAACAGCTCGGAGACCGGCATTTCGCGATTGAGATAGGGTGCGGCCAGCGCATCCAGCACATCGGACGGCACCACCGTCGCGCCCTCGAACCGAATGGCGCTGAGCGTGACCGGCAGATCGCTCTGCGGCGCAGCGGATTGGGCAGGCTGCTCGGGCAGGTCGAGCGGAGAAACGCTCGGCAAATCACTGCGCTCACGCAGCCGCTCACCCACCCGGCCGGGATCGACACTTTGCTGAACCTGCGCAGAGGCGTTGCCAGCAGTGAGCAGACCGCCCAGCGCAACGGCGCTCAAATAGACATGAAGGCTTTTGAATGTTGGTCGAGAATAGCGGCTCAACGGCGGCGTGCGACGCACGGCAGCAGTGAGACCGAAAACGCAAGGCTTCGTCATCTTTAATCCCTCGGCGACCCCGCTATCCTGCTGACCAGGACCGGAGGCTTTGCGTCCCGTCGTTACCGACGGTTTGCCTTTTTCGAGATCAAAGCGATCTCTGGCTGGAGTTACCCAGCATGGTTAATATTGTCAACGCGAGGGAGGGGGCTGTCAGGCCGACAACAAGGGTAAAGCCGCTGTTATTGCACCCAAAATGACAGTGATCGAATGAGGCTTATTCATTAACGGCTGTGATCCGCCCAACTGCATTTGGGCCAAAATGACATGCAATTATTATCCTATGCAATTGTAACACGCTCTGGCGGACGGGCGTGTCTCAGCCCCCGGCTCCATCCAGCGCCGCACGCGTCGCCGTGGCGGGAGGTTCATTTGCGAGACCGGCGGCAACCTTCTCGGACTGCGCCATCACGCGCAGGATGTTCCCACCGGCAAGCTTGGCGATGTTGGCATCGCTCCAGCCGCGCTTCATCAGCTCCAGCAGCAACGGCGGATAGCTTTCCACCCCGTCCATGCCATCGGGCAAGGCAGGCAACCCATCATAGTCGCCGCCCAGCCCCACATGATCATAGCCCGCGACCTTGGCGATGTGATTCACATGATCCGCGACCATCTGCACCGTCACGCGCGGCTCGGGATTGGCCTTGAGCCATTCGTCCATCGCCGCCTTCGCGCGGTCGGGTTGGCCGATATACAGCCCATTAAGCGGCGGCTGGTTGAAGAGGGACTTTTGCGCACCCTGCTGTACGCCCCACACGCGCCGCGCTTCCGAGATATAATTGGGCGCAAAAGCGACCATCACGACGCCGCCCGTGCGCGCCACTTCCTTCAGCACCGCGTCCGACACGTTGCGGGGATGATCGCACAAGGCCCGCGCGCTTGAGTGAGAGAAGATGACGGGCGCACGGCTCGCGGCGATGGCGTCCATCATCGTGTCTTCATTCACATGGCTCAGGTCCACCAGCATGTTGAGCCGGTTCATCTCCTTCACCACCGCGACGCCAAAGGGGGTCAGTCCCTTATGCTTGGGGTCGTCGGTCGCGCTATCGGCCCAGGCAATGGTGCGGCTATGGGTGAGCGTGAGGTAGCCCACGCCAAGCGCAGCGTAAGAGCGCAGCACCGAGAAGCTCTCATCAATCTGGCCGCCGCCCTCCGCGCCGATCAGTGAGGCAATGCGGCCCTTTTTATGCGCCGCACGCACATCGACTGCCGTGCGCGCCAGCGCGAAGTCATTGGGGTAGCGCTGCGCAATGGATTTCACGAGATCGATCTGGTCCAGCGTCTTGCGAACCTGCTCCACAGGCGGCAGCATGGGCGAAACGAAGACCGACCAGAACTGCCCACCGACCATCCCCTGCCGCAGCCGCTCGATGTCCGTATCATAAGCCACCGGATCGAGCCGGTTGAGGTCCAGCGTCCAGCGCTTGTCCCCCGCCTCACCCACCAGCGTGCCGGGCCAGTCATTATGCCCGTCGATCAGCGGCGTAGCCTTGAGGATCTTTGTCAGCCGAGGAAGACCGGGATCGCCGGGATCAGCCGGAGCGGCAAAAGCGGGGGAGGCCGAAGCGAGCAGGAGGCCGACCAGCGGCAAGAGACATTTGTGCATGCCGCTTTTAGATCGCTTTAAGCACGATCTGGAAAGCATGAATCGGCGCCGACGCATGCGGCAAATCTCGTATAGGCAACCCGTCCTACCGAAGCGATAATGCAGCGCTCCTCAGCGCCAGCCCTTCTCGCCCTGCGCCGCGAAGAAATGCACGCCAGCCCGGCCAAGCTTCATCTCAAGCGGGCTCTTCGTATCCGCCTTCTCGCCATCAACGAGCAGATCGAGCGTATCGCCGTCCGAGCACATTTTAAAATGCGCCGCAGTGCCGAGCGGTTCGGAGGGGCCATCCCTGAAATCGCCTGCAAGCCATGCCCAGCCATGCTTGAACAGATCGCCTGCGCCCGTGGCCAGCACACCATAAGCGCGCAAACCCGCCAGCGAGGGCTCGACGAAGATGGCAGGATAATCCTGCTCCTCGCCCTCAAGGGTCACGCCCGGCGAATCGAAGGTGGCAGAGAGGGCGGCAGGCACCTTGTCCGCCAGCGCCGTCAGATCAAAATTGCGCAAAGCCTCGCGCACATTGCCCCAGGCCGCCGTCGGCCCCACGATCATGCCGGTATAGGCCGTAATCTCGCCTGCGAGAATCACCGGAGGCCGCAAGATGCTGCCCTGCCCATCCAGATAGGCGCGCACAATGTCTTGCGCCGTGCGATCGCCATGCAGCGTGCGTGAGAGCAGGTTCATTGTTCCGCCGGGGAGGATCAGCAATGTGCCTTCCCAGCCGGCCAGTGATTCTGCGACGGCAGCAAGCGTGCCATCGCCACTCAACACAACGATAAGCCCGAGATTTTGTGCCTTCGCCTCCGCCGCATCCGGCAAGGCGCCTTCGCCAATGTCGCACACGCGGGCCAACGGCCAGTCGCCCTGCGCGAATAGCTGTTCTATTTCAGCGACTAAAGCCGGGTTGTAGCTTCCGCTGCGTTCGTTGAAAATGAAGAGGCTGTCTGTCATGCCGCCTTAGAACGCCTCATGATGTCAATTGGATGCAACGGCCAATTTGGCGGCTAATTTGGGAACTACGCCCTCTCCCCTTGAGCCACAAGGTTCGACGCGCTAGGACGCCCGCATATTGCGGCGCGGCAAATGACGCGCCCGTCCAGGAACCGAGCGCCAGGAACCCGAAGATGGCCGAATTTACTCTCCCCGCCAACAGTGTCGTTCGCAAGAAGGGCAATGTCCACAAAGCGGCTGATGGCGCGAACAACGTCAAGAATTTCAAGGTCTATCGCTACGATCCCGATAGCGGTGAAAATCCGCGTTACGATACGTTCGAGATCGACCTGGACGAGTGCGGCCCGATGGTGCTCGATGCGCTCATCAAGATGAAGGGTGAGCAGGATAGCTCGCTCACCTTCCGCCGCTCCTGCCGTGAGGGCATTTGCGGTTCCTGCTCGATGAACATCAACGGCAAGAACGGCCTCGCCTGCACCACCGCGATTGAGGATTGCAAAGGCGAGGTGCGCATCACCCCGCTGCCACACATGGACGTGATCAAGGATCTCGTGCCGGACTTCACACACTTCTATGCGCAATATAGCGCCATCAAGCCTTGGCTGCAGACGGTCACGCCGCCGCCATCGGGCAAGGAGCGCCTCCAGTCGCCTGCCGACCGCGAGAAGCTGGACGGCCTCTATGAGTGCATCCTGTGCGCCTGCTGCTCAACCAGCTGCCCAAGCTATTGGTGGAATAGCGATCGCTTCCTTGGCCCCGCCATCCTGTTGCAAGCCTATCGCTGGCTCGCCGACAGTCGCGATGAGTTCACCGGTGAGCGACTCGATGAGCTGGAAGATCCCTTCCGCCTCTATCGCTGCCACACGATCATGAACTGCGCCAATGTGTGCCCCAAGGGGCTCAACCCCGCCAAGGCCATTGCCGAGACCAAGAAACTGATGGTCGAGCGCGCACTCTGATCCTTGACGGAACCCCAGGCATATCCGAGGGTTAAGTTACGAACGGTAGGGAGCAGGGCTATGGTGGGTGAAGGCGTTATTCTGGATGGTGGGTGCCTGTGCGGCGCGCTCCGCTACAAGCTCACCGGCCCCTCGCTCTTCGTCTCACAATGCTGCTGCAAGGATTGCCAGAAGGCGACCGGCACCGGCCACACGACCATCG
>CAMLFF010000122.1 GCA_946479185.1 uncultured Sphingobium sp. | reverse complement strand
CCAGCGCGAAGCGGCCTTTCGAAATGTTGAAAGAGCCATAGGGGGCGGTGATATCGTAGCGCACATCAGCTTTGCGGGCGATGCCGGGGACGCCTAGAAAGCCGTAATCGAGCACCCCATTCTGGGTGGCCAGGGTGCCATCTGGCCGCCGGATATCGACGAGGGAGGCATTGCCGCCGCCCAGCACATCCTGCAGCACCGAGGTCAATCCTTCGGTCGTCTTCAGATCCTGAAGCGCCTTGTATACGCCGAACGTCGTGGTCAGAGTGGCGCCACCCAGATTCCAGGCGCGGCTGGCGCGCAGATCGTTGGTGACGTTGCGCATGCTGTCGATGCCAGCGTAGTAGAAACCACTGGCAACCAGCAGGCCGTTGCCGTTGACGGTGGCTGGATTGAGCTGCGTGCCCTTACGCGGGCCGGTGGCGAAGCTGAGCGTGCTGCCCGGCTGGCCAGCGAACATTTCGGCAATGTTGGCAGCGGGGCCGACGGCAAGCGGCACATTCTCGTACAGCGCGCCGCTATTGTCCGAGTAGCGGAAACGTTCGGCCAGCGTCCATCCCGCCAACGTGACCTGCGCTTCGAAGCCCAAGCTTTTCGCCTTCACGCGCATGTCGTCGTGCATGTTGCCGATCGACGTCGTGCCATTGATTCCGGGGGCGACGCGGGTCGTTATGTTGCGAGACGCGGTTGAATCCCCGTTGATGTCGAAGCCGGGCACATTGCCGAACGTCGGACGATCATTGGTTCCACTCACCGCCACAGGACTGAGCGAGTAAAAGGGGAAGCGATCGTCGAGCAGTTTGGCGTTGAAGCGGATATAGCCATTGTCGAACTCGCGCGTGACGTTCATCTTCACTTGGCCGCCCTGCAAGGCATTATAGCCTACAGCACGAGGCCCTTCGCCCTGCCGATAGAAGCCGCCAATGTGGAAACGCCAGCCGCCGCCCAGATGCCCGCCATAATCGGCGTCCAGCCGCTGGGTGCCGTAATCAACCCCGGCAGAGGCCTGGACCGACCCACCTTCGACTTCGCCGGTCTTCGACACCAGGTTGATCACGCCGCCGGGCGCATTCGATGCGAAAGTGGAGGACGAGCCGCCACGGATCGATTCGACCTGCGCGACATTCAGGTCCGTGCGCAGGAAAATGTCGGACGGCGCGGTGAAGAAATCGCCGAATTCGAGAACGGGCAGACCGTCTTCCTGCAACTGCAGGTATTTTGCGCCGGCATTGACCAGCGGCAGGCCGCGTACGGTATAGCTGTTGTTGGCGATGCCAGTGCCCGCTTCGGCGCGGATGCCCGGCACGTTGCGCAGCAGCTCCGCCAGCGACATCGGTGCCAGGGTCGAGATATCGCGCTCCTTCAGCGCGCTGGTTGACGTTGCGCTGTTCAGCGGATCGCGCGCCTTGGCGACGCCGGTGGAAACCGTGGCGTTGTCATCAATCTTGCGGTTCGCATCCCAGGCCGAAACCGGCTCATTGGCATCCTGCGCTGATACTATTGCAGGCGTTGCGATCAAGAAAAGGGCCGTCGCCGATACGCCGCTGCGAAGAATTTTCAGACATTCAGTGCGCATTATTAGTTCCTATATGTGGCGATATGTCGCGAATAGTTTGATCGGGAAACGTGCACCCTTCTTATAGGCGATCGTCGGTGGCAGCGTTGAGCCAGTCGAATTTATCCACATGGGCATGTAGTCCCGCGGACTGCAACGGGCCGAGAGTTTCCGGCACGGGGGGGGATATGCGCGGAGCGCTGGCAGGCAGACTCAAAAGGCTCGCCGATCCATCCGCGTGATCTCCCGCCCCCCGCCTTTGGGCCGGTGATTGGTGGTCAGACCATGCCTGCATCTGTTCTGTCAGCGCAGTCCCTGGTGCTTTTGGCGCATGTCCCGTTGATCGTCGGGACGACGGTCAACGAGTTTGTTAATGGCATCGATGATCCTGATTTCGAGCAGATGTCCGGCGCGCCCGCGCTTGAGCCCCCTCAATTTTGCAATAAGCAAAGCGTAGGCTGGTAGCGCGCCTGCGTGGCTCTATCTGTTTGCCAGGGCGCCTGCGGTGCTGGATGGCAAGCCAAGGGCGTCCGCTGTGTCGACGTCCCCTTGGCTGGGGACACCATAAGTGGCAACAGAGGGCACATGATGGACCCGGATCGAAGGCCTAAAGATCGAGTATGACTGGAGGGTCGAATGCCGTTGTGTTGACCTTTGAAACGACGGCTTGGCATTCTTGGTGAAACGGGTGCGGTTCAAGGCGCACAAGGCGAGGGTGCTAGAGGGCATGGCAGAGTATTTCGCGCAAAGATCGGGCCGGGGAGGTGCGCGCACATGCGTCATCATCTTGTCGGCCTTACTGGGGCTGGTCGTTGCGCCTGTTTCTGTGATTGCCTCTGAGTGGTGGTATGTGAACAGCGGTCCCGGTCGGGTCCTGTTCGTCGATGCCCAGTCGATAGAGCGAAAGAGGGACGCCGTCGATTATTGGACCATGCACGTCATCCGGCCTGGCGAATCCGAGCTGATGAGGAAGTCGCATATGCGCGCCGATTGCGGCAAACGCCGACTGACTCTGCTCACGATCCTGCGATATGATGAGCAGGGGCAAATAATCGCCGATGAATCAACCCGGCCCGTGCCCGCACAAGTGGTTGCGCCGGATACGCTGGGCGACGCGGAGTTGCGCTTTGCTTGTGGGGATGAAGGTCACCGGGTTACCAACAACCTGTTTCCAATGGCCGTCGACGAAGTGGCGTTTGCGGAGGTGCTGATCGCACATGGCAACAATCCGCGCGATGCGCATGAATTTCACGAGGCTATGGCGAGCGGAGACGCTCAGCTCATCGGGGAAGAAGCATCGGAGCAGGCACTGGTACCGGTAGAAGTACCACTTGCCGAAACAGGCGATGCCCAACCTGATGATGACGTCAAACCTGATGAGGCTGCTGAAGCTGATGCGGAACTCAAGCAGTTGGAAGAGGCATGCGCGACGGGCACTGTTGGATCATGCGCAGAGCTTGGCACCCGGTTCGCCGATGGCCAGGGTGTCACGCGCGATCCTGAACGGGCGGCCTTTTTCTATGACAAGGCATGCGCAGGAGGGGATGGCGATAGCTGCACATTGTTGGGCATCGCCTATCATCAGGGGAATGGCGTCGCGCGAAGTCCCGAGCATGCAGCAGCAAGCTTTGCGCGTGCCTGTGAGCTGGGTGGCGCTGCCAGTTGCGGCAATTTTGGCTTGGCTCTGGTGAATGGTGATGGCGTGGCGAAGGATGCGCCGCGCGCCTTTGCCTATTTCATGGCAGCCTGCAAAAGCGGTAGTGCCGCAAGCTGCTCAAGTCTGGGCGCCGCCTATTCCATGGGGGTTGGCGTGAAGACCAATGCGGGGCGGGCCAAGCGCTGGTTCAAGAAGTCCTGCGACGCGAATGACGCCGGTGGATGCTATAATCTGGGCGTCGTCTATGATCAGGGTCTTGGCGTGAAGAAAAATCCTGCACGCGCGGCGGCACTTTATGTCGGGGCCTGCGATCAGGATGACGGCGCGGCGTGCGGCAATTTGGGGACGCTCGTGCAGAACGGCCGTGGTGTGGCGAAGGATGCTGCGCGCGCCGGGCAATTGTTCCGCAAATCCTGCGAACTGGAGGACGCCGATGGCTGCCTCAATCTCGGGCGCGCATATCAGGCGGGTTCGGGCGTTGACCGCGATGTGCAGCAGGCGGCCATTTTTTACCGAAAGGCGCTGGTGATCGAACCCGACAAGGCAGAGGCCCGGCTTGCTCTCGCCGAACTCAGCGTAAACTGAAATCGCCCGTCCGCCGTGGCGCGATAGTGATGTGGCTGGATCCTAGAAGCCGCCATTCTCGCGCGGCGCACGGGTGGCTTTGTAGCGCAGTCCATCCGCGTCCGCTTCGATGATCTCGATTGCAATGTCGAGAATCTGGATGGTCTTCTGGTCCACTGGAAACCGCATCATCTGCCCACTGCCTGGGTGGGCAAGGTCGGAGATGCTGTAGCCGCGTTGCTCGAACACCATCTGCCCCTTCTCGATACCCTGATAAGCAATGTCATAGATGGTGCCGGTTTCGTCGGCGTCATACTCAAGGGCGATCGGCACGTCCGTGCCCTTGGCATAATCCCGGGGCGGCACGATGGGCTGGCCGACGCCCATGCGCTGCTCCGTCCCGAAGCTGTCAGCCCCGGGGGCGGCGGAGCGGATCACCGGCACAGTCGGATCGGCCTGCATCTGCTCGTGCCGGTCGGCGGGGCTGACGGAACCTTCTGTGTCGGCAATCAGCGCCTCTGCGAAGGCGACCTCATCGATCGCGATGGGAAATCCGGTCGTGGCCGCAGGATCGGCAGCGCACACGAAATCAAGTTCGGCTTCACCCACTGTCCCGGCAACGATGGGCTCTGGATCGCCATAGCTTGCCGAGGATGGATCGAGCCGCTCGTCATTGGCGCCATAGCGCGTGACCATGAGAAATGTTTCCTGCCGGTTCTTGCAGTCCATGCGCATATAAGCGCTCAGCAGCGCTGCAGGATCCTCTGGGTCGCGCAACACCTGTCTTGCCCAATAGGAAACAACATCTCCATCGCGCTCGATGGACGGCACGTCGATGAACAACGCCCGGTCCATTCCCTGACTGACATACCACCATTGGGATGAACGCGCCTGTGCGAGCGTGGGTGTCAGCGCCATAAGACACAGGGACAGTGCAAAGCGAAGAGGAGGATTGAGCAAATTCACCGTGGCAGAATGAAGCGATTGCGTGGGCATTGTCAAAAAGCAATTTGTCCAGCAGCGCCCGCAGGCCGTTTTAAAAAGGCCAGTTTGGTGTATGATCAACCCCGCCCAAGAAATGGCATGGAGAGCGGCAACATCGTTGCAGTTAGAAAATTCACATGATTGGGAAGATCGGCCATTGCGACGATCGTGCAGGCAGCCGTATCGGCGCCCATTCGGGTCGTCGGATCATGTGCCGGACCCGCGGTAGAGCCCGGGCCGCTGGAGACCAGATCGGTGCCGATGATCCCGGGATGATAAATTGATGAGGCAATGCCGTGGGCGCGTCCGTCAATCGCGAGCGAATGGTTCAATCCATCGAGCCCGAATTTGCTGGCAGCGTAGGCGATCGTATTGGGGCGGGGCACTTGCGCGGAGAGGCTGCCGATATTGATTATCCGGCCACATTTTTGCCGCTTCATGATTTTGAACGCTTCACGGGCGCACAGAAATGCCCCTGTCAGATTGGTTTGCAGCACGTTCGACCAGGTTTCGAGGCTTAACTCGTCTGTCGGCGTATGATCAGCCATGCCTGCATTGTTAATCAATATATCGATGCGCTCAAAGGCCTCAAGTCCAGCCGCGAACAGCTGCTTCACCCTATCCTCGCTGCGCACATCACATTCCACAGCGATCGCGCGTCCGCCCTGCGTTTCGATTCTGGCAACAAGCGCTTCGAGCCTCTCCAGTCGCCGCGCACCGAGCACCATCAATGAACCGCGCCGGGCAAACTCGATTGCCACGGCCTCACCAAGCCCTGAACTGGCTCCGGTCACGACGACGACTTTACCCTGAATATGGCTCAATCACATCTCCTCTAGAACCCGATTTTCTGGTTAGATAGTTGCCGAGATAGGTAGATTTAACAACTATATTCTGAGCCGCGCCTCGGCCACGGCCTTTGCCTCTGAAACGACGTCGAGCCAATGCTGCTGCTCATCCTGCGCATCGGCGAGCGCTCGGTGTGCCGGTTGGCCGCTTGCGCGCCTCACCTCCACGAGCGCGAGCAGGTCGGCGATCTCGACATGCAGATGATCGGCCGGAACGACGGGCGCAAGGATCGCTCTGGCAGCCTCGGCACGGGCCTCTTCACTGTCGCGCAGACGAAGGGCGTGACGCGGGAGCTTGGCGGCCCGCAGCAACGCGCTCAGCCATTTGCCGTCCCATGACGGCGCACTGGCGAAGAGGTTGTGACCAGACAGCTGATCGACCATCCGCCGCCCCACCACATCGTGCGGAGCGCCTTCATCCTGCAGGGTCTGGCGCGAAATCTGGTGGACGGCCTGCGCCTCCTCATCCCACTCGGTCCATTGCGGCGCGGGCTGGATCAAATGGGCTTCGCTCCTGCCATCCTCGAAGACCCATGCCACCTCGATCGGATAGCTCAGCTTGGAGAGGGACGATGCCTCGAAATCGAGAAACACGCTCATGGGCGTGAACAGGGTGGGTGTTGTGACGGGGATCATCCTAAAATCAGGCCAGGACGCGCCGCGCGAACGCTGTCGCCGCGCTGAGGCCGTCGGGTCCTATGCTGTGGCTCACGCCCGGCGACGCATGCGTTTCCACAGACACGCCAACATCGGTCAGCGCGGTCGCGGCCAGTTCCATCGAGCCGAAGGGAACAATGTCGTCTTCCGTGCCATGAATGAGGAGGACCGGCGGCTTGCTCTGGAGATCCGGCTTGAGAAGCTCAGGGGCGACCAGCATGCCGGATATCCCAACAATGCCTGCAATGGCATCTGGCCTGCGAAGTCCGACATGCAAAGCCATCATCGTCCCCTGACTGAACCCGATAAGGAGAAGGCGGTCGCTTGGCAGTCCGGCCTTCATGAGCTCTTCAGTGATAAAGGCATCGAGTGCTGGCGCGGCCGCCTGCGCTCCGGCTACACGCTCAGCCATGGAGAAGCTGTCGATCGGCCACCATTGGAAGGCGTGCGCCATGCCGGGCATTTGCGAAGGTGCGTTCGGGGCGACGAAGGCCGCGCCCGGAAGTGAAGGCTGCATCATGGTCGCAAGAGAGATGAGATCGGCGCCATTCGAACCATAGCCGTGGATCAGGACGACGAGGGCGTCCGGCTTCGAATTAGACAAAGGCGCAAGCCGTGGACCATCCAGCAAATGAGTTTCCTTTCAGCGGCAGGGTGCAGGCCAGGCGGTTTCACAATCACTTAGCGAAGCCAGTCATATGCCCCATGCCACAGGTCCGCCATAGCGAGACAAAAATGTTTCCGTCACGCTCCACCTTTGTTTTGGCGCGTCAAGCAGTTCCGATCAGAGCAGACTGAGGGGGCGACTGAGGTAGGCCGAGCCCTTCGCAGCAAAGCGGCGGTGCAGATCGGTCGCCTTGCTGATCCCGATGCGTGGTCCTGCGACAACCTCGGCTTTCATCGCGTGGAGGGATGTTGAAAAGGGCGCCTCGAACAATGGCGCACCGTTGTGCGAAGAATCGATCGCCAAGGCTTGCGTCAACCGGCCGGGGCCTGCGCAGAGTTTGCGACGTTCGCTTACGCCGCGTCGCGCAACCATGGCATCTACCCCCTTGGTCGGCTGCAATGCCCGGATGAGAACCGCGCTCCCAGACCCGACCGGTCCGGTCACGACGTTCAGGCACCAGTGGAGGCCATAGATCCGATAGACATAGGCGTGCCCGGAGGGGCCGAACATGATTGCGTTGCGCAACGTGGGGCCGACATAGCTGTGCGAAGCCGGGTCCTGATCGTCATAAGCTTCGACCTCGACGATGATGCCGCCGACGCCCGCAACGGTCAGCTCGGCCCCGATCAAATCCCTGGCGACCGCTTCGACGTCGCGATCAAAGAAAGTGGACGGGAGCGACACCGGATCAGCGCACACCATCTTTCGCGGCGTGATGTCGCTGCGGCTTTCCGCACCAGTATAGATGATAGGGTGGCATATTGAGCCACCGCCGCCGTCTTTTCACGCGCGCAAAGACTGTGCGGAGGGATGGCTCGATCACGCGCCGCACCTGGTAGGCGAGGAACTCCCCATCGTCCTTCAAGAGTCGCGCAGCGTCATCCATGATTCTCGCCCTGTCGGGCGCCTTCAACGCAGAGAATGGAAGGCCGGAGAGAATATAGTCCACCCGTCCGATCACATCCTCCCCCAGAATAGCCAGAGCCTGCGTCGCCGACCCCTTATGCACAGTAAGGCGGCGATCATCGATGGTTTCCCGCAGATGGTCGGCCAGCCCGTCCTCGCTTTCGATGGCGATCAGCTTCGCGTTGGGCGGGAGATGTTGGAGAATATAGCGGGTGAACTCGCCCGTGCCGGGACCATATTCGACGAAAAGGCGGGCCCCTGCCCAGTTTACATTTTCGAGCTGGCGTTCGATCGTTCCGCTCGAGGTCGCAATGGGGGATCCGACGGACAGTGGCGCTTTTGCGAACTCCTTGAGGAACTTGGCCCAATGCTTTGAACCACCTTCACCGCCTTCCGACTTGCTCGCCATGACATGCATCTCCCGAGACCTTCCCAAGATAATGTGATCGGAGGCAGTCCGTTCCGCGCACCGTAATTTATCGGGGGCGGGGCTGTCTCGCGTTCGCGCATGGAACGACTGCAAGGAACCGGGTCATGCCCTCGCCGTTTCACACGCAGACACGGAGAGAGAAATGGAAGACCATAACCCTGCACAGAAGCCGGAACAGGATCGGTCCATGCCAGGCGGCAAGCCGGAACCGGCCACCCCATCAGTGGCCCCGAACACGGACAATCCACAAGGTTGCGAGCGCGATTATATCGAGGCGGGTCAACGCAAAGCTAAGCGCGATGAAAAAGAGCTGCGTGATGGGGGCTTCGGTTTTGCGATAGGCACGGAATAATCGCGCGCAGTGAGAAGACATGCGCGCATTCGGCTGGAAGCTCCGTCATTCCGCGGATGGAAACAGCTCAACATGGGTTTCCCCGGTGCGCCCGAAATAG
>CAMLFF010000121.1 GCA_946479185.1 uncultured Sphingobium sp. | reverse complement strand
GCGCGGCAGCCTGCACATGATAGTCCGCAAGCGGCTCGCGCGGCTCGCTGGTGTCACGCGGGTGGATATAGGGGTAAGCAGCGGGCGGCACATAAGGCAGGGTGCCAAGGGGCAGGCGATAGCCAAGCGAGCTATCGCCCGGCACGGCATGGAGACGCCCGCGCCGCACAGCCCATACTTCGCTCATCCAGCGCGGTGTCGCTTGCGCGGCCTGCCAGCGCTGGATCGGCAAAGCAAAGCCGACGGGGCGGACAAGGCCATGCGAAAAGGCCTTCTTCATCCGCTCGCGCGCCTCGATATCGTCGAGCTTATTGTCCTCCACCGTCACATTGACCGGCAGATCCTCTTCCTTGCGCGCCCATTCCAGCTCATCTTCATAGACGGCGGCGACAAATTCCGTGCCAACACCAAGCCCGGATGCCATTGCGGCGAGGAAGCGCTCGGCCATTTCCGGCGTGGTGGCGCTTTTGCCCTCGCCATCTTCCTGCGCGATCAGATTTTCATCCTGCCACACCGGCACGCCATCCTTGCGCCAATAAATTGCATAGGCCCAGCGGGGCAGGCTTTCGCCGGGATACCATTTGCCCTGCCCATGATGAAGCATGCCGCCCGGCGCGAACTTGCGGCGCAGCGCGCGGGTGAGCTTGTCGGCATAGCCCTGCTTGGTCGGGCCGACAGCGCCGCCATTCCACTCATCTTCCTCGCCACCCTGCACGGCGACGAAGGTCGGCTCGCCGCCAGTGGTGAGGCGCACATCCTGTGCAAGCAGATCGGCATCCACCTTCTCGCCCAGCGCCTGCACGGCGGCCCAGCGATCATCCGTGAACGGCTTGGTGATGCGCACAGCCTCGGCAATGCGCGAGACGCGCATATCGAAGCGGAAATCGACTTCGGCAGGCTCGGCTAAGCCTTCGATGGGCGAAGCGGAGCGATAATGCGGCGTGGCGCAAAGAGGGATGTGCCCCTCGCCCGCGAACATGCCGGAGGTGGCATCGAGCGCGATCCAACCTGCGCCAGGCACATAGATTTCAGCCCAGGCATGCAGATCGACCACATCCTGCGCGACGCCCGTGGGACCTTCGACAGGCGCGACATCGGCCACCAGCTGGATCGAATAGCCCGAGACGAAGCGCGAAGCGAAGCCCAGCGCGCGGGTAAGCTGCACCAGCAGCCAGGCGCTATCGCGGCACGAGCCGGTGCGGACCTGCAGCGTCTCTTCCGGCGTCTGAACGCCCGTTTCCATGCGAATCACATAGCCGACGCGCTGCTGAAGCTGGCGGTTGATATCGACCAGAAAATCGATCGTGCGGCCCTGATGCCCGGCATGCTGGGCGACGAGCGCCTGAAACAGCGGCCCCTGTTCCTCAACTTCGAAATAGGCGGCGAGATCGCGCGAGAGTGCCTCATCATAGCGGAAGGGATATTCCTCCGCATAAGGCTCCACGAAGAAATCGAACGGATTGATGATATCCAGATCGGCCAGCAGATCGACCTCGACCACGAAGCGATCGACCGGATCCGGGAACACGATCCGCGCCTGCCAGTTGCCGTGCGGATCCTGCTGCCAGTTGATGAAGTGATTTTCCGGCTCGATGCGCAGCGCATAGTTGGGCACTTTGGTGCGACTATGCGGCGCAGGCCTGAGCCTGATGACCTGCGGCCCGAGCTTGATGGGCCTGCTATAATAATAGCCTGTGCGATGGTAG
The DNA here is from genome assembly GCA_946479185.1 of uncultured Sphingobium sp. Next base: position 7,061 of record CAMLFF010000121.1, on the reverse strand, counting down.
ACAGCGGCTTTCAACATTCACGCAATCAACGCAAATATTGTGCAATGCGCAATAGCCAATCATCGCATTGCGCTGGTCGGTTGCAAATTCATGCGTAATGAGCGCCCCTCCACCGCGTGAAGCGAGGAGAAAAGTGCAACGGCTCATCCCGCGCTTTCCAAAAAGTTAACAAAGCCTGCCCAAGACCCACATCTCGGGCGACGCAACTGAGGACGACATGAACGAGCATCTACCCCGCCGGAAACAGGATATTTCCGGCGCCCTGCTGGATTGGGAGCGACGCGGATCCACGCATGGCGTAATCGTGACCCTCAACATTGCCGAAAGCGGGATGGGCGGCGGCTATCATCGTGTGTCGATGGCGTTGAATGACAGGCAATTACGGGCGTTGACGCGCGACCTGAATAAGGCGGCGCGGGCGCGGGGCATCGTAGTGGAGATTCCAAAGCCCCTGCGCACACGGCTTTGGAACCGGATCAAGTCGCTGTTTAATTAAGTCCTCACGGGATCAGGCGGTCGGCGCGTAATTGCGCAAACAGATCGAAAAATGCCTCGTCGGTCGCCTTGTAAGCATCAAAACCCAGCTTGCGGCTTTTGGACATGTCCGTCACCACTTCTATTGGCCGTCCAAGATCGGCATCGGTGTGCCAGGGTGAGGCGAGACGGCTGAGATCGGGCTCCGCCAGACCCTGCCGGGCCGCCATCTGCTGCCACAGGGGCGCGTCATCGACCATTTGCTGTTCGAGGGGCCGGACGACGCCGTCAAATGGCACCGCGCTGATGCCGAACCAGTCCGCAATGCGGCTCCACATCCAGCTCCAGCGAAAGATATCGCCATTGACGATATTGAAGGCCTGATTGGCGGCGGTAGGCGTCGTCGCAGCCCAGAGCAATTGACGGGCGAGCACGCCGGCATCGGTCATGTCCGTCAGGCCATTCCACTGCGCCGCTGACCCCGGAAAGGTGAAGGGTCGCCCCGTCTCGCGGCACAGGCTCGCATAGACGGCGAGGGTCGTGCCCATGTTCATCGCATTGCCCACGGCCTTGCCAATGACGGTGTGCGGACGATGGACGCTCCAGGTGAAGCCCTCGCGCGCAGCAGCAGCGAACAGCTCATCCTCCTGCGCATAATAGAAGTTGGGCACATCCAGCCGCCCCTGCTCCTCGCGGAAGGGCGTTTGCGGAAGCACGCCGCTGCCATAGGATTCGAATGGCCCGAGATAATGTTTGAGGCCTGTGACCAGCGCGACATGACGGGCGCCGCCCGTCTCCTGCAATCCATCGAGCAGATTGCGGACCATCGCGGCATTCACGCGGATATTCTCTGCCTCGCTCTCCTGCCGCAGCCAGGTGGTGATGAAGACGGCGTCAGGCGCCAGCTCTGCGAGCGCGGTTGCAGTGCCCTGCGCATCGAGAAGATCGACCGCGACAGGCTGCACCCCGCTCTGCGAAACCGGGCGACGGGCCAGACCGTGCACGGTCCAGCCCGATGAGACGAGCAGGCTTGCCGCCGCGCTCCCGACCACGCCGCTCGCGCCAACCACCAATGCTGTTTTACCCATCTATCGTCTCCTCAATCATGCAGCGCCTCAGCGCGCGCGGGCGACCAGCGCGAGGAACGCGTCAAGGAAAGTCTGGAAAAATTCCTTCGTCCTCTCCTCTTTGAAGCCGCCCTGCTCATCGAAGATCGAGCCAGCATTGCCGATATAAGCCTCAGGCTGCTGAAGCACCGGCATATCCTGGAATACCAGCATCTGGCGGATATGATGATTGGCGCCGAAACCGCCGAGCGCGCCGGGGGACAGCGTCATGATGGCGGCGGGTTTGCCTTGCCACACGCTCGATCCATAGGGACGCGATCCGACATCGATGGCGTTTTTGAGCACGCCGGGGACGGACCGGTTATATTCTGGCGAGACGAACAGCACGGCGTCTGCCTTGCCGACCTGCTCGCGAAATCTGGTCCAGCTTTCGGGCGCGCCCTCGGCTTCGACATCCTCATTATAATGCGGCAAATCGCCGATGGGGATGATGTTGAGCGCGACGCCCTCAGGTGCGAGATCGGCCAGCGCGCGGGCTGCCTTGGCGTTGAGGGATTCCTTGCGCAGGCTGCCGACGATGACGGCGACATTGCTTTGCTGGCTCATGAGGGATGCTCCTGAATGGGTGATCTGTTTGTGCAGCCACACGCTCGCTCACATCGGCGAACGTGCAGGACAATCGGCGGTTATCGTCATAACGACCCGATCAGAGAGGCGTTCCGAAACCCCGCTTGGAATGACGCAGGGCTTGGCAAGGCAACTGAAACGCAATCGAGGCGTTGTGCTTCCCGAGATCACATGAAGGGAACATCATTATGAAAAAGCAAAGCGCGATCGTTGTGCTGCTTGGCGCAGCATTGCTTCTGCAGGCTTGCGCGACCGTGAAGGGCGCTGGGCGGGACATTGAGTCCGTTGGTCAGGCTGGCGAAGAAGTGATCAACTAAGCAGCGAATAGCTGGTTAAAGGAATGGCGGGTGAAGCGATGTGCTTCCCCGCCATTTTTTTTGCGTTCAGCCCTGAGCGGGCGGCTCGACGCCATAATAAAGCTCGCCGATGCGGATTTCCTCGCGTCCCTGGCTCACACGATGGGCGTTGGTGTCGCGCAGGGAATAAACGCAGCCGCAATATTCCTGCTGGTAGAATTGCTCGCGCTTGCTGATCTCGATCATCCGCGCGCCGCCACCGGCCTTGCGCCAGTTGAACGTCCAATATTTGATGTCCGGATAGTGCGAGGCTGCCCGCTCGCCGCTGTCGTTGATCTGGTTCATATTCTTCCAGCGCGAGATGCCGAGCGATGAGGTGATGACCGGGAAGCCATGCTCATGCGCATAAAGCGCCGTCCGCTCGAACCGCATGTCGAAGCACATAGAGCAGCGCGCGCCGCGCTCCGGCTCATTCTCCATGCCCTTGGCCCGCTTGAACCAGTTCACCGTGTCATAATCGGCATCCACGAAGGGGATATTGTGCTTCTCGGCGAAGCGAATATTCTCATCCTTGCGGAGGATATATTCCTCCTTGGGGTGGATGTTCGGATTGTAGAAAAAGATAGTGTAATCGACACCGCTCGCGGTCATCGCTTCCATCACTTCGCCCGAACAGGGCGCGCAGCAGCTATGCAGCAGCACCTTCTTCTCGCCATCGGGCGGCGTGAGCATGGGGCGGACATAATCGAGGCTGTTAGGGTTCGTCATGGCGCGGCCCTCTAGCAGAAACGGGACCCCGGATCAAAGTCCGGGGTAACGATCAGGTCTGGGGCACGCCCTCGGGCACGATCGTCTTGACGATGGAGGCATCCAGCGCCTCATAATCATGCAGGCCAATCGTCTCGTAAAGTTCGGCGCGGGTTTGCATCTGCTCGACCATGTTATGCGCGCCGCCATCGCGCTTGATCGCGGCGTAAAGCTGCGCCTGCGCCTTGTTGGCGACACGCAGCGACGAGACGGGCCAGATGACCATCGCATAGCCCATCGCCTCAAACTCGCTGGCGGTGAAGAAGGGCGTCTTGCCGAACTCGGTCATGTTCGCGAGCAGCTTCACCCCTGGCATGGCCTGCGCGAAGGCGCGGAACATATCGGCGGTGTTGAGCGCCTCGGGGAAGATCGCGTCGGCCCCTGCCTCCATATAGAGCTTTGCGCGGGCGACGGCGCCGTCGAGCCCCTCGCTGGCGGCGGCGTCGGTGCGGGCGATGATAACCAGATCGCGCCGGGCCCTGGCGGCAGCAGCGACCTTGGCGGCCATATCATGCGCGCTGGCGAGCTTCTTGTCGTTCAGATGCCCGCATTTCTTGGGAAGCAGCTGATCCTCCAGATGCACGGCGCCAGCGCCTGCCTCCTCAAAGGTGCGGACCATGTGCATCACATTGAGCGCCTCGCCATAGCCGGTGTCGCCATCCACCAGCAGCGGGAGGCCGGACGCCCGCGCGATCTGGCGGATGAAGAAGGCGACCTCATCCACGGTGATGATGCCGAGATCGGGCAGGCCCATCGATGCGGTCATCGCCGCGCCGGAGAGATAGAGCGCATCGAATCCGGCATTGCGCGCCTGAATGGCGGCGTGGCCGTTATGGGCGCCGGGGAGCTGGAGGATGCCGGGCACATCGAGCAGGGAGCGGAAGCGCTTGCCTGCGCTCTCGTGCGGAAGGTCGGCGGCGGTTAGATAGGGCATATTGGCTCCTTGTCTCTTAGCCCCTCCTCTTCAAAGGAGGGGTTGGGGTTGTGCCTGCAACGTTGAAGATCGCTGCGCGACACCCACCCCCTTCCCCTCCCTTGAAAGGGAGGGGTGATTTAATATGCTATTTCCGTGCTGCCAGCGGCACCCAAGTCAAATCCTCCGGCCCGGTATAATTCGCGCTCGGGCGGATGATCTTGTTATCGATGCGCTGCTCGATGACATGCGCGGCCCAGCCGGAGGTGCGCGCGATCACGAAGAGCGGCGTGAACATCGCGGTCGGTATGCCCATCAGATGATAGCTCACCGCGCTATACCAATCGAGATTGGGGAACATCGATTTTGCGTCCATCATCACCGTCTCGATCCGGTCGGCAATGTCGAATTGCTTCATCGCCCCCGCTTCCTCCGCCAGAGACTTGGCCACGCGCTTGATGACCTCATTGCGCGGATCGGAGACGGTATAGACCGGGTGCCCGAAGCCGATGATGACCTCCTTGCCCTCCACCCGGCGGCGGATATCGGCCTCGGCTTCGTCCGGTGTGGCGTAGCGCTGCTGGATCTCGAAGGCGACTTCGTTCGCGCCGCCATGCTTGGGGCCGCGCAGCGCGCCGATGGCGCCGGTGATGGCCGAGTGCATATCCGATCCCGTGCCCGCGATCACCCGCGCGGTGAAGGTGGAGGCGTTGAACTCATGCTCGGCATAGAGGATGAGCGAGACGTGCATGGCGCGGACATGGCTATCGCTGGGTGGCACGCCGTGGAGCAGATGCAGGAAATGTCCGCCTATGCTCTCGTCATCGGTCTGCACGTCGATGCGCAGGCTGTTGTGGCTGTAGTGATACCAATAGAGCAGCATCGAGCCGAGCGAGGCCATGAGCCGATCCGCGATATCGCGCGCGCCGGGGAGATTATGGTCATCCTTCTCCGGCAGTGCGCAGCCGAGCGCCGAGACGCCGGTGCGCATCACATCCATCGGGTGCGCGGCGGCGGGGAGTGCCTCCAGCGCGTCGATCACGGCGAGCGGCAGACCGCGCAAGGCCTTGAGCTTGGACTTGTAGGCCGCCAGTTCTGCCACGTTGGGCAAGGTGCCGTGGACGAGGAGATGGGCGATTTCCTCGAACTCCGCCTTTTCGGCGAAATCGAGGATATCATAGCCGCGGTAGTGGAGATCATTGCCGGTGCGCCCGACCGTGCAGAGCGCCGTGTTGCCAGCCGGGACGCCCGAGAGCGCGACGGACTTTTTGGGCTTGAAGGCGGGCTGCTCGGTCATGCTCAATCATCCTTGTCGTGTCGCGCAGGAAGCGGGACCCCGGATCAAGTCCGGGGTGACGTGGGGTTAGAAAATGCCTGCTGGTGCCTGGGGGCCGAGCTGATCGGCTGGAACTGTGAAGTTGAGCGCGCGGACATCCGCCGCGCTCAGCTTTGGCAGCCGGTCGACCAGCGTGAGGAAGCGATCCTGCTCTTCCAGCGCAATAATGCCCTCTGCCAACGTGCGGAACTTCTCCACATATTGGGGCCGGGCAAAAGGCCGGGCACCGAGCGGATTAGCATCCGCGATGGCCAGCTCATCCTCGATCACGCGGCCATCCTCCATCGTGATGATCACGCGCCCGCCAAAGGCTTTTTCCGTGCCTGCCATATGATAGCGTGCGGTCCAGATCGGCTCCTCCACCGTGCTGATCTTGTGCCAGAGCGCAACCGTATCGGGCCGCTGCGCGCGCTCGGGTGCATAGCTTTTCACATGATGCCAGCCGCCATCCTGCAGCGCGACGGCGAAGATATACATGATCGAATGATCTAGCGTTTCGCGGCTCGCGGTCGGGTCCATCTTCTGCGGATCATTGGCGCCGGTGCCGATCACATAATGGGTGTGATGGCTGGTCTTGATGAGGATGGACTTCACCTTGGCAAAGTCACCCACCTTCGGCCCCATGCGCCGCGCCAGATCGATCAGCGCCTGGCTCTGATATTCGGCGCTATACTCCTTGGTGTAGGTTTCCATGATCGCGCGCTTGGGTTCGCCCGGCTGCGGCAACGGCACCTCATAGACATGACCGGGACCGGAGAGCAGCCAGGCGATAAAGCCATCCTCGCCCTCATAAGCGGGCGATGGCGCCCCCTCGCCGCGCATGGCGCGGTCCACGGCCTCGATCGCCATCTTGCCCGCAAAAGCTGGCGCATAGGCCTTCCATGTGGAAATCTCGCCCTTGCGTGATTGGCGCGTAGTAGTGGTGACGTGCAGTGCCTGCTGGACCGCCTGATAGGTGATCTCGGTCGAGAGGCCGAGCAGCGCGCCGATGCCGCCCGCCGCGCTGGGGCCGAGATGGGCGATATGATCGATCTTATGCTCGTGCAGGCAGATGCCCTTCACCAGATCGACCTGAATTTCATAACCTGCTGCAAGGCCGCGCACCAAGGCCGCGCCATCCAGCCCCTTATGCTGGGCGACCGCGAGGATTGGCGGGATATTATCGCCCGGATGGCTGTAATCCGCCGCAAGGAAGGTGTCGTGAAAGTCCAGCTCGCGCACAGCGACGCCATTGGCCCAAGCCGCCCATTCCGGGCTGACGGTCACATCGCTGCCAAGGCCGAACACCGCCGCGCCCGGCTTGCCCGGATGGCAGAGCGCCTGCGCCCGTGCCGAGCGGATTGGCCCGCGTGCGACCGATGCCGCCGCAACCGACGCATTATCGATGATGCGATTGCCGATCATCTCGATCACATCGGCATCCACGGGCACTGGGTCGGTCGCAACCGCGGCAAGCTTCCACGCCAGTTGATCCTCACGGGCCAGTGGCTCGGCGGATTTATAGGTGCGGACTTGGTGGGTCTTCATCGACGCTGGCTCTC
>CAMLFF010000120.1 GCA_946479185.1 uncultured Sphingobium sp. | reverse complement strand
AGCCGCGCCGAAGCAGGATGCGTCGACTATGGCTATGCCGAGGATGTCTTGGATCCGGGCCTGATCCACGTCAAAGAGCTTTGGACCGACCAAGCCGCGCTCGATCGCCACTTTGCGACGGCGCACATTGCTGAATGGCGCGCAGCCTGGCCAAGCCTTGGCATTGGTGAGCGCGACCTGCGCCTCTATGAGGTTGGTGAACCAAGGCGGACATAGGCAATTGCCGCCGCCCGGTTTGAACTCACTGCCCTAAATCTCGTTCAACCGCGCAAACCGCGCGATATGCTCTCCGGCACGGAAGGCCAGCGCCTCGATTGTCTGCGTCGGCTGGCCCCGGCCAGACGTCACCATGCTCGATCCATCGCACAGGAACAGGTTCCGCACATCATGGGTGCGGTGATATTTGTCGATGACCGATGTGGCTGGATCATTGCCCATGCGGCATGTGCCGAGCAGGTGCACGCCGCCATTGGCCTCGCCAATCTCGCTGCGCACGATCTGCTTGGCGCCAGCCGCATCCATGATCTCCACGGCGCGGTCGGCCTGCCAATTGGCGTGCTTCACATCGTCCGGATGATCCTTGTAGGTGACGCGGATCGACGGCACGCCCCAGGCATCCTTCAACTCAGGGTCGATGTCGACGCGATTGGTCTCCTGCGCCAGCGATGTGCCGTGGCCTGAGCAGTTCATCCAATAGGTGTAGGACTGGAGATATTCCTTGAATTGCGGCCCCCAGGTCGGCGTGCCTTCGGGCACATTCTGGCCCCATGTGAGCGGCCCGCCGGAGCGCGCATCGAAGCCGCCGCCGCCGTAGAAACCGCGCTTGGGATCTGAGTCATAGAAATCGTGCAGGATGCGGGTGACGTTTGCGCCCTTATATTCGTTGAGCGGATGCTCGAACCGGGCCTGCGCACCGCCGCCCTTGTTGAACATCAGGTAGCGCCCAACCTTGCCACTGCTGTTGGCGAGGCCATCGGGGAAAGCAGGCGTAGCGGAGTTGAGCAATAGCTTGGGCGTTTCGGCACCATTGGCGCAGACGACCACGGCCTTGGCGGGCTGAAACTGCTCTTTCTTGTCTGCATCGAAATAATGCACGCCCGTCGCCCGGCCAGCGCTGTTCATGCCGATGCGGTAGACATAGCTTTCCGAGCGAACCTCGCAGCGGCCGGTGGCTTCGGCCTCCGGGATGACGGTCGCCACCGAGGATGACTTGGCCATCACCTCGCACCCGAACCCGCCGCACAGGCCGCATTGGGCGCAAGGCGGGCGGTCCTTATAGATTATCGAATTGATCGCCATCGGGGCGGGGAAGGGATGCAGGCCAAGCTTGCGCGCGCCCCGCTCGAACAACACGCCGGATGACTTCACCGGCAGTGGCGGCATCGGATAGGGCTTGCTGCGCGGCGGGTCGAAGGGGCTTGCGCCTGCGAGGCCAGAGACGCCGACTTCCCACTCCACCATCGTGTAATAGGGCTCAAGTTCGGCATAAGTGATTGGCCAATCGACCAGGCTCGCGCCCTCAATGCCGCCAAAGCGGCTGCCCTCGATAAAATCGATCTCGTGCAGGCGCCAGAAATTGGCATTGAAATGCGCGCTGCTGCCGCCGACGATCCGCGCATAGGTCAGCGCGTTCCTGCCGGTATGTTTCGCCGTCTCGTTCGGGCTGCTGCGGAAGGTCTGCGGATTGGTCGCGGGATTATTGGTGATGCCGGAAAGCTGGCGATATTTCAGCTCGTCATGCTCGAAATCCCCTGGTTCAAGGCGCGGGCCTTGCTCCATAATGACGACGCTATTGCCAGCGCGCGAGAGCTCCCGCGCTACAATCCCGCCCGCAGCGCCGGAGCCGACAACGATGAAATCGACTGTCTCGCTGGTCTTGTACGTCTTGCGATCCATGCGTTTGGCCTCCGTCAGGCGGTATAGGGCTTGGTGCCGGGGAAGGGCTCGAACCCCGGATAATCCTTGTCGTAATAGCCGAATGGCGGCTCCCAGAAGTGGCTGTCGAGCACGCCGATCAGCTGGGTGCCGAGCCCCTCATGATTGCCGCCATATTTTGGCATGGCGATGAGGCCGAGCAGGCTGAGCCGCCGCACGGCCGTGAAGAAGGGGGTCGTGTCGACAGTCTTGAGCCATTCGATCTGCTGCGCATCACTGGCCGCCGAGAATGGCTTGTCGGCACCATATTTGGCCGCGTAGCCGCTCATAAATTCTGTGAGGCCCTTGCGAAAGGCGGGCAGCTGGGCGGCAAAGAAACTGCCAAGCGCATTATCGACGAAATAGACGACGCGTGCCTCGCGCGCGCCGGGAACGGCGCCACCGGGCACGATCTGGTTCGCGATGGCATCCACTTGCGCGGCTTCAATGGGGCTCAGCACGGTGAAGCTGGTTGGAGCGGCGGCCATGTCATGTCCGGCATGGTTCATAGGCTGAGCTGCGAGCGCAATTTGCGGCCAGTTCATGGCGATCCACCCAGCGCTCGCCAGATTGCCGATGGCGGCCAGAAATTGACGGCGAGAAGGGATGGGTGGTTCCATTGGGTACTCCGAGGCTGGCCGGAAAGTTGCCCAATTCAGCGCTTCAAAGCGTGGCGAGGGAATACGCAAAACGACGCATTGTGATGCAGCGCCCGCTCAGCTTTCAAAAGGCGCTCGTCCGTCCAATTGTGCTAATAGCAAAAAACCGGTTCCCACTTTTTGGCGCGAGTTCTAGAAGGCGCGCCATGAAGAATGATACTGGCCAAGACCGCTCCATCACCAGCCAATGGCGCCCCGCAACTCAAGCAGTGCGCGGCGGCACATGGCGTTCCTCGCAGGGCGAGACGAGCGAAGCGCTCTTCCTGACCTCCGGCTACACTTATGACAGTGCTGAGGAAGTTGCCGCGCGCTTCGCGGGTGAAGCGACAGGTATGCAATATAGCCGCTTCCAGAACCCCACGGTGCAGATGCTCGAAGAGCGCATCGCCCTGATGGAGGGCGCCGAGGCCTGCAAAGTGCAATCGAGCGGCATGGCGGCGATGACCAGCGCGCTGCTGTGCATGCTGAGCGCAGGCGATCATGTGGTCGCCGGGCGCGCGGCGTTTGGCTCGTGCCGCTGGATTTTGGACAATGTGCTCAACCGCTTCGGCATCACCCACACGATCGTCGATGCGACGGACAATGACGCGTGGGAAAAGGCGATCCAGTCCAATACCAAGGCGTTTTTCTTCGAGACGCCCGCCAATCCGACCATGGACGTGGTGGACCTGCGCTATGTGTGCGGTCTCGCGCGCAGCAATAACATCATCTCCATCGTGGATAATGCCTTCGCCTCGCCCGTGCTCCAGCGCCCGATGGAATATGGCGCCGATGTCGTCGCCTATAGCGCCACCAAGCTGATGGACGGGCAGGGCCGTGTGCTTGCGGGCGCCATTTGCGGCTCGGATGAGTGGATCAACGGCACGCTCTCGCCCTATCAGCGCAACACCGGGCCGGTCTGCTCGCCCTTCAATGCCTGGGTGGTGCTCAAGGGGCTGGAGACGCTGGACCTTCGCGCGCACCGCCAGTCGGAGAATGCGCTCAAGGTCGCGCAAGCCATCGAGGCGCGCGGCGTGAAGGTGCTTTATCCCGGCCTGCCGAGCCACCCGCAGCATGAGCTTGCGATGAGCCAGATGGATGCCGCCGGGCCGATCTTCTCCTTCTTGCTGGAAGATCGCGCGCAGGCGATGGCGATGCTCAACGCGATGCAGCTGTGCGACATTTCCAACAATATCGGCGATTCGCGCACCTTGCTGTGCCACCCGGCCTCGACCACCCATAATAATATGGGTGCGGAAGGCCGCGCCCTGGCAGGCGTGGGCGAGGGCATGGTGCGCATCAATGTGGGGCTGGAAGATGCGCGCGATGTGATCGCCGATCTGGATCAGGCATTGACCGCCGTCGGGCTTTGACTAGGTTCAAGGACCGGCGGGGCATCGTCGCGGGTACAGGACTGGTCGGATCATGAACGCCTTGATGAACGCGCTATTTGCCTATGAAGAAACGACCCATGACATCACCATCCGGGTCGGTGTGAACTTCCTTGCCGATCAGTCCGAGCCGGACCTCGGCAAATGGTTCTGGGCCTATCATATCCGCATCGAAAATGGCCGCGCGGCGCCGGTGCAGTTGCTCACCCGGCATTGGACCATCGCAGATGGGCGCGGCGCGCTGTATCGGCGCGAGGGCAAGGGCGTGGTCGGCGAAGAGCCGGTGATCCGCCCCGGCTCGGCCTATGATTATGTCTCCGGCTGCCCGCTTTCCACGCCGACCGGCTGGATGGAAGGCAGCTATCAGATGCTCGATTCCGCAGGCGGCACCATCGAGGTGCGCATCCCCCGCTTTGCCTTGCAGGCCCCGGCAGTCTCCGGATGAAGCGCACCCACTTACCGCTGAACGGCCTGCGCGTGTTCGATGCAGCGGCCCGGCACCTCTCCTTCACCCGCGCCGCCGATGAGCTGGCGGTGACGCCCGCCGCTGTCGGTCAGCAGATCCGCGCGCTGGAGGATATGCTCGGCGTCGTCCTCTTCCGCCGCACCCCGCGCGGGCTGGAGCTGACGCCCGAGGCCGAGGCTGGCCTGCCTGCGCTGCGCAGCGCTTTCCTTGAGCTGGAGGAATCGGTCCGCGCGATGCAGGCCGGGCAAAGCTCGCAGCATCTCACCATCGCCGCCCCGCGTGATTTCACCGCGAAATGGCTCAGCCCGCGCCTTGCCGCTTATGCGCAGCGCGAGCCCGGCATCCAATTCTTCCTCATCGCCACCGATGAAGCGCTGGACTTCACCGAGGCCAATCTCGATCTCGCGATCCGGCTGGCCGATGGCCCCGGCGAGCATGAAGGCGTGCCGCTGGGCGAACCGCGCTTCGTCACCGTGAGCGCCGCCAATGGCGGGAAGGTGGAAGCGCCCATCGCATGGCCCGGCTCGCCAGTGGAGGACAACAAAGCCATCGTCCGCGTCGCCGATGCAGGCCTCGCCATCGATGCTGCCGCAGATGGCTTCGGCCAGGCCAGCGTGCCGGAGCTACTCACCCGCGCAGACATCGCTGCCGGTCGGGTTGCGACCGTTGGGGATGACAGCGCAGGGCAGGGCTATTGGCTCATAGCGCCTTTGCCACAGTGGCGGCAGAAAAAGGTCAAGGCGTTGGTAGCGGCGCTGGCTGAGGGTTGAGCTTGATTTAGCCGTGCAGGTGTAAATCTTGGACCGGCTACGCGATCTGCAGGCCAGCCCCGGCGTCACCTATCTGTTCATCAGCTATGATCTCAAGGTGGTGAAGGCGCTGGCGCACGAGGTGGTAGTTATGCGCAGTGGCAAGATTGCAGAGCAGGGGCTGTCGGCGCCGATTTTTATGCGCCACAGACGGATTATACGCGGGAACTAATTGCTGCGGCGCCGGAGTTGAGCGGGAAGGGCGGCTAAAAGGGGGGCACAACCTTGAACGAAAAGTGCGTTAATCAAACACGGCTTCCAGTTCATTCCACCAAGGAAGCAAATTGCCGAGTTGGTCACTGAATGGATAGGATGCGATCGGCCTATCCAGATCACGAACTTCGCGATGAATAGAGGACAGTAGCCATCCTCGACGTTCTTCTGAAGCTGCTATAGCAACAGCAGCGCGAAAACTCGCTATCGTCGCAGTTTGCAGTACTTGTTCCAGATCGGGCATGGGGCAGAAAATAATCTTGCGCCGATCCTCGCCAAGAATTTCAGCATCTTCCGCCCGAGATCGCGCCAGTGCTTTAGCCTCGACTTCCTCTAATAGCGGGCCCCCCATCACAAACCAATTTTCTAACGTCAGAACAATGCCGACTGCATCGTTGGTGACCGTCCGACCCGTCCTACCGCGCCGACAATGTGAGAAGAACCTCCAGATTTGGCAGATAGCTTTGACCATATCTGCATAAGAGGCGTTCTGTTCAGCTTGCTCGTCAAAACGAGCGCCGAAGCTCATTTTTGTTGATTTGCACTCCACTGCAATGGAAATATCCTCACAGTCATCTGCGCGGAGCATCAGATCAGGGGTATCGTTCGCTTGGCCAGCTGGGCCGTAACGCCATTCAGGGATTTGCACTAAGTCAGGCAGCATCGCGGTGATAAATTCACTGACATAACGCTCAAAACGGCGACCATAGTCGGCGCGAACGGGTCCACCGCCGCCGATAACGTCATAAAAGATACCGGAAGTCGCGCGAACTGCGATCAGTTCCGGGAGCGGTGCAATAATGCGATGGTGTCGAGGACCTAATCTGACGCATGGGTAGTTCCGCAGTATGCTGGGTCGATACGCCGTATCCATTTCCGGACGACGATCGCGGTTTGCAAGATGTCTAACCTCAGCAATTGGCGCTGAAAGCCGCGACAAGGCGTTCGAAAGTGTTTCGGGATTTATACCGATCCAGTCCAAATCCTGACGTGTATCGTAAATCGGCTGGGTCAAATGGACGGACATCAAAGCAAAGCCGACAAGCATAAACTGCGGGATGGTAATCCCATACGTTGCGGCGAAAAATTCGGCGCATTCACCCTGCCCGTAAATGAAAGCGTTCCGATAAAACTGAGGAATTGAAAAAAGCCTAGTTTGCCACTCAAACTGACGTCCTTGTATGCGATACATCTCTCGTAAAATCGGCATTTGGATTCGTCGCGCGATCCCATCCGCATTTTCTGCGTTCCGTAGGACGTTGACCAGCCCCGAAAACTCAGACCAATCGGATGCAGGGAAGCATCGGTAGGGGCCTAGCTTAGGAGTAGCGAGCAGTTCATTTGCTAATGTCTCCAGCTCCCAAGGGTATATTGCAAATTGGTCAGCGATGCTTTCTGTAACCGCCGCTTCGGGTACGTTCCGCATCGACGGCAGGCCAACGGCCGCTCTACCTGACTGAATTGCCCGGACTGCCCACACCGACTTGAGTAAGCTTTCGTCATCGGCGAGAGCTAGCATGAGGGCTAGTTCTCGACGTCGCGCCGCCTGAGGGTTTTCGATGTTGTCGTCTGGCGGCATCGCAGGGTGTTAGGCTTATGTGTGCTACGAGGCAATTTTGCTTAGACCACCTCGCAGTAGAGGCAGCCAACTGCCTATCGGCCCACTGGGAGGAGCTCCTCCATCGAGTACAATTCGCGTCGTTGCGCCGGCATTTCGACTTACCTTTGGAAACAATTACCCAACTGTAATTTATTTCCGCCCCTCAAGTCTCCTCCCGCTCCAGCTTCCGAATAAAGCCAATAATCCCCGTCTGGCGGCTGCGCTTGAGGCGTTCGGCTTGCAGGATGGTGCGGACCTTGGCGAAGCAGGCCTCGGCGTCGTCATTCACCAGCACATAATCATAGCCGTCCCAATGCGCGATTTCGCCGTGGGCGCGGGCCATGCGGCGCTCGATCACATCATCGGCATCGGTGCGGCGTCCGCGCAGGCGGGCTTCCAGCTCGGTCATGGAGGGGGGCAGGATGAACACGCGGACCACATCGCCGCCTGCCAGCTGGTGGAGCTGCTGCGCGCCCTGCCAGTCGATATCGAACAGCACGTCATGCCCGGCTTCCAGCATGCCATCTACCGGCGTGCGCGGGGTGCCATAGCGATGATCGAACACATGCGCCCATTCCAGGAACTCGTTGCGCGAGACCATGTCGCGGAACCGCTCGAGATCGACGAAGTGATAATCCTTGCCATCCACCTCGCCGGGGCGCGGCGGGCGCGTGGTTGCGGACACGGACATGGTGAGCCCGGCATCATCGGCCAGCAGCTTGCGCGAAATCGTCGATTTGCCTGCGCCCGATGGGGAGGAGAGGACGAAGAGCAAGCCACGGCGCTTGAAAGAGGCGGGCTGGGCGAGCGGATCAACCGCGGCAATTTGGGAGTGGTCGGCCATGCCTGCTCCTGCCGCGACTTGGCGCTCGCGTCAATCGGCAGCGGCGCGATGCGAATTGCGGTGGCGGATTTGACGGATGTTAAGGCCGCGTAAATGCTGCGTCCGCTAAGGTTATCCCAACAAAGGAGGAAACCATGTTATCGCGGATCCTGAGCAGCGAACGCGGCGCTCAAATTGTTGAAATTGTGATCATATCGGCGCTTATCGGCGCGGCTGGCATCATCGCTGCCCTCTCGGTCTGGCTCGGCTGATCCTGACCAATTGCTGATGGCCGAAGTTGGCGCGACACGAGACGTCGCCCGCTCAACTGCCTTGTCGCAATTGTTCTTTTGTTCACCACATCAGCCAGCAATTCAAAAACGACTTGGCTTTAGACTGAACCATGGAGCCGCCCGCAGGCCGCTCTTTGGGAGTTGGTGATGCTGCGCAGACTGATTGATAGTGAGAGCGGCGCGACAGCCATCGAATATGGCCTGATCGCGGCTCTCATCGCGGTGGCCTGCATCATCGCCTTCCTCTCGATCGGCGCCAACCTGAGCGACATTTTCATGACCGCGTCCAACGCGATGAGCGGCATCGGGCGGCCCTGATCGCGCTTAGCGCCCGGATTTCGTCACGAACCAGATGACATGCTGCGGCCCCTTGCCATTGCTGCGCGCCCGCACCTTCACCTCATCGACTGGCAGGCCCGTCTGCCCCAGCCGTTTGGTGAAGGCCGCATCCGCGCCCGCCGACCAGATCGCGAGCACGCCGCCCGGTTTCAGCGCTGCAATCGAGGCACGCAGGCCCTGCATGGAGTAGAGCCGGTCATTCTCGGCGCGCACCAGCCCGTCCGGGCCATTATCCACATCGAGCAGGATCGCGTCATACAGTCCCGGGCCCTGCGCAATCACATCGGCCACATCGGCGCTCACCAGCGTCACGCGCGGATCATCCAGGCATCCGGCGGCGAGCTCCACCATCGGGCCGTGCGCCCACTCGATGATCTCCGGCACCAGCTCGGCCACCGTCACGCGCG
>CAMLFF010000119.1 GCA_946479185.1 uncultured Sphingobium sp. | reverse complement strand
CAGTGGCCTCTGCGGCAGACGCCGTATCGGCAACGCCTGCACCAAGCGCGATGACAGGCGCGACCGGCGCAATATTATCGATGATGAAGTTGGAACTGCCTGTCTGCGAGATATTCCCGACCGCGTCGACCGCCGTGACGGACACGGCAATCGTGCCGCTACCAAGTGCAGCCACGTCACTGGCGGTCAGCACAACGGCTTGCGCCGCTCCCGTTCCGACCAGCGTCTTGTTGATGCTGTTGATGCCATTAGTGAAGTTCACCGTGACGGCAGAGTTCAGCTCAGCCGTGACCTGAAGGACACCCGTGACATTGGATGCCTGCGCGCTGGTCTTGGCAGAAGCGCCGATCAGCGACACTAGCGGGGATGCCGGAGCGACCATATCGAGCGTGAACGACTGAGTTGCTGCGCTCGATTCATTGCCTGCCGGATCGCGCGTGAGGGCGCTGATCGATACCGTGCCGCTGCCCAGTGTGGCGAGATCATTCTCGGTGAGGACAACAGCCTGCGCCGCACCTGTTGCCGTCACTTCCTTGACGACCTGTCGCGTGCCGTTCTTGAACGTCACGCTGACCGTGAGGCCTGCGGCGGCCGTTACGGATGCCACGCCGCCTTGCGAGGAGGCTTCCGCCGCCGACGCGCCATCTGCAATGCCCGTGCCCAGTGCGACCGTGGGTGCGCTGGGCGCAACGCGGTCCAGCGTGAACTCAAGTGGCGTACCAATCACAGAAGCATTGCCCGCGGCGTCGGTCGCCGTCGCAGTGACAGACACAGCGCCATCGCCCAACGTGGCCAGATTGGCCGTCGTAAGTATGACAGCCTGCGCAGAGCCGTTTGCCACGATCTCCTTGGACACAATGCCCTGCGTGCCTGCGAAGGTGACCGTGATTGCCGAGCCGCCTTCAGCCCGCACGGTCACGACGCCCGTCGCTGCCGTCGCTTCGGCCTGCGTCGCGCCGCCGGTCACGCCTGCGCCGAGCGTCAGCACCGGAGTCATCGGTGCCTGGCGATCCAGCGTGAAGCTGGACGTTGCGGCGGCAGAGACATTCCCGCTGGCATCGCTCGCGCTCGCCGACACGGCAACCGGGCCATCCCCAATCGTTTGCAGTTCCAACGCCGTCAGCACGATCTGCTTGGGCGCTCCGTCGCTCAGCAACGTTCGCGTAACTGTCCCCAGCGAACCCGCGAACCGCACTGTCATGAGCGCGCCGGATTCCGCCGAGATCGTCAGGATGCCGGTGGGCGCCGTTGCTTCGCTCGCGGTTGCGCCATTGGCGACATTGGACGCGAGCGTCATCTGCGGCACCTCCGGGGCCGCAGCGTCGAGATTGAAGGTCAGGCTTTGCAGCGAGGACTGGTTACCCGCCAGATCGGTGACGGTCATGGCAACCTGCACAGGGCCATCGCCCAGCGCGAGGATTTGCGCTTGGGTCAGCGTGACGGCCTGCGACGTTCCCGTGCCGATCAGCGAAAGTGTGACCGAAGCACCGGAGTAACCGTTCAAGGTCAGCTTGATCGCCGAGCCGTTTTCAGCCGCGGCCGTCACCACGCCATCGGTCGACAGCGCTTCTGCCGCCGATTTGGTCGAGCCGCCGACGAGTGTGAGCCCGGCGACAGGCACAGCGGTATCCAGAATGAAGGCAGCTTGCGATGTCTCGGACTGGTTGCCTGCTGCATCGGTGGACACAGCCGTGACCTGGATCTGACCATCGCCGAGGCGCGCCAGATCGCCCGCCGTAAGGTGGATGACCTGCGACGCACCATTGCCGGTGATGGCCTTGATGACCTGATTACCGGCATGCGAGAAGGTGAGCGTGACGATCGTGCCGGTATCGGCCTTCACGAGCACGGCGCCCGCCCCGGCTTCGGCTGCCGTTGCGCCGCCATTCTCAATGCCCGTGCCAAGCGTCAGCACCGGAGCCACGGGTGGCACAGCGTCGAGACTGAAGGACAGGGTTGCGGGCGCCGAAGCATTGCCTGCAGCGTCCAGTGCCAGCGCCGTTACCTGAATGGGGCCATCGCCCAGCATCACCAGATCGCCCGGTGAGAGCGCGATGATATCCAGTCCGCCGGTTGCCGAGGCGACCGTCTTGACGACGGTTCCGCTGACACCGCTGAACACCAGCCGGACGCCCTGCCCGCCTTCTGCCGTCACAGTGAGGACACCATCGGTCGAAAGCGCTTCTGCAAGCGACTTGGTCTGGCTGCCCACGATCTGCAGGACCGGCGAGGCTGGCGGCTCGGTGCGCAGCGCGAAGCTGCTGGTGCCAGCCGTGGAGGCATTGCCTGCGGCATCGGTCGCGACCGCGCTGACGCTGACCGCACCATCGCCCAATTGGGCAAGTTCGGTTGCCGACAGGATAACCGCTTTTGCCGCGCCCGTGCCGGTGATCGTCTTGTTCACCGCGCCCCTGATGCCGGTGAAGGTCACGACGACCGACGAACCTGCTTCTGCGGAGACACGCACGATACCACCGCTGGACGTGCCTTCATCGAGCGAGGCGCCATCAGAAACGCCAGCGCCCAGCGTAATCGTCGGCGCCGGTGGCGGCGTGACGTCAACCGCGAAGCTGACCATGGATGCGCCGGAGAAGCCGCCGCTGGTCACATTGAACTGACGCACAGCGAGCAGGTTCACGCCTTCAAATGCATTAGCATCATTCGTCCATGTCGCGCCGCCATCGCTGCTATACTGGATCTCCGACCCACTCTCGACGCCATTGACAGACAGGCTGCTGTCATTGGTCAGCCCATCGGTGCCGGAGATGCCCGTATCGTTCTGCAATGCTAATGTGAGCGAGGTCAGCGTGATCGAAGGATCGAGCGTGAACTCTTCCAGCGTGGCAGGCGAAGCGTTGCCCGCCACGTCGATCTGCCGCACCAGCACCGAATTGGCGCCGGGATTGGCAGTGAAGCTCTTGCTCCACGTTGCTCCGCCATCGGTGCTGAACTCGATGACGGCACCAACCTCCTGACCGGTGATGCTCAGGATGCCGGTATATTCATTGCCTTCAACCGCGAGCAGACCTGGCAGGCCAGTATCGAGGTTGAAGTTGACGGTCGCGGCGGCAGAGACATTGCCGGCTGCGTCCTTCGCGGTGGCGGAAACAGCGACAGCACCATTGCCGAGGAGGGCGAGTTCCGCGCTTGTGAGGCTCACAGAAACGGATGCGCCGGTGCCTTCGACCAGCTTGGTCACAGTGCCGGATGTGCCGGTGAAGACGAGGCGCACGCTCGTGCCGACCTCGGCGGTAACAGCCACGGCGCCTGCCACATCGCTTGCTTCCGCTGCGGTCTTGTCGGCATCGCCGATAAGATCGAGAATAGGATCGCCCGGTGCGACGCTATCGAGCGTGAATTCGCTGGTCGCCGTCTGCGAGACGTTGCCGGCGCCATCGGTGGCAACGCTCGAAACCGAGACAAGGCCATTGCCGAGGATTGCAAGATCAGCCGCTGTGAGCACCACCGCCTGATCGGCGCCGATGCCGGCGAGGGTCTTGACGACGCTGCCCTGTGCCGTCGCGAAGGTGACAGCCACGGACGAGCCATATTCCGCCCGAACTGTCGCGACACCGCTGGAATAGACCGCTTCCGCCGCCGTCGCACCATTGGCGATGCCTGCTCCGAGCGCCATGACCGGCGTGGCCGGACCTGCCGTATCGAGCGTGAAGACGAGCAACGTTGCGGGCGAAATATCGCTGCCCGAGGCTTGCCGCACATGAACATGGTTAACGCCTTCGGACGCGACAAAAGCGCTCGTCCAGCTCTGCCCACCATCGATGCTATATTCCACCGTCGCGCCAGCGCTGACGCCGGAGACCTGGAGGGTGCCGTCGCTGGTCAGCCAGTCGCCAGCCGATGCGCCCGTATCGCTCGTGAGACCGACCGACAGCGCGGGCAGCGCTGGTGTTAGATTGAACTGCAGCTGCTGCGGCTGCGAGGCATTGCCCGCCGCATCGACCTCCCGCACCAGCACGACATTGTTGCCGGCTCCCGATGCGAAGCTCTGGCTCCAGTTCTGGCCACCATCGATGCTATATTCGATGACGGAGTCAGATTCCTGGCCCGAAACGCTGATAATGCCGCTTAACAAATTGACCGTTGCAACCATCTGCGACGGCGCAACGGTGTCGAGCGTGAAGGCGAAGGCACTGCCTTGCGACACATTGCCAGCGGTATCCGTCGCGGTAACGGTCACGGCTATCTGGCCATTGCCGAGCGCAGCCACATCCACTGCCGTGAGCACGACCGCCTGCGCGCTTCCATCCGCGCTCACCTGCTTCTGGATGCTGTTGGCGCCATTGGTGAACGTGACAGTGACGGTCGAGCCAGTCTCGGCTGTGACGGAGACGACGCCGCCTGCAGCAGTCGCCTCAGCCGCCGTCGCGCCCGAGGCCACACCGGCACCAAACGCCACGACTGGCGCGCCAGGGGCCTGACCATCGATGGAAAAGGTCAATTGGCTGCTGGTCGAGACATTACCTGCAGCATCAACCACCTTGACCGATACCTGCACATCGCCCTCGCCCAGTTCGGCAAGATCGGCAGCGCTGAGCGTGATGCCCTGCGCAGCGCCGGTGCCCGTCACGGTGCGCAGCACGATCCCGGTCGCGCTCTTGAACTCGATCTGCACTGAAGCCTGATTTTCAGCCGTGACCGTGAACACGCCAGCCTGCGCCAGCGCAGCATCGATGCCTTTGACGGCTGAGCCGACGAGTTGGAGTGCGGGTGCATCCGGAACGCCGGTATCGACGCGCAGATTGGGCGCTGCAATAGCGGGGAAAGTCGTGACGACCGGCAGGCCCGTTTCGCCCCTGAACTCATCCGTAGTGGCGGTGCCGAGCGCCAGGCTGTTCGCCTTGATGGTGATGCCATCGCCATCGAACAGAGCGTTAGGCAGCGCTGCCGTGAATTGCAGGCTGCGCACCCCTGCAGCGGTGAGGTTCGTGCCAGTTGCCGTCAGCAAAACTTCCTGCCCGCCGACGAGCGCGATGATCGTGACAGTCTTGCCCGCAGCCAGAACCACTGGTTGAGAGAAGTTAAGGGTGAGCGCGAGCGGCTCACCAACTTTGACCCATGTGGGTGCCGACGCCTGCTCGACGGAGAGCGGCGTGACATTGAGGCCGGGAGTAACCGTCGCAGGATCGAAGCCCGCCAAATCGGCGATCGCAACGTTCGGGTTAAGCTTGATGCCATTGCCCGCGACTTGCGAGCGGATCGCGCCATCGGCAAACACCAGAAGGTCGTTCAACGCATTGCCCGCCGCAGACACGATCACGGACTCAAGATGGCCGTTGATCGTGCGGGTGAGCGTCATGCGTGAACCCGAGACGGTCTTGGTGTAGTCTGCCCAGCTTCCACGGAAATAGATGACGTCCGTGCCGCCGCCAAGCGCGGCTGCGTCCACCGTCGCGCCTTCAGCGACATAGACGACATCGACGCCGCTATTGCCCAGAATCTGGAAGGTGACGCCGGGCTTTGCGAGCGCGATCGTCTCACCATTTGCATCGAAGGAGACGACCTTCACTGTAGCGGAGAGCTCGGCGCCGGGTGCGGCCGCACCGACTGGCGCAGTCGATGTCTCGCCGGTGGGCACAGGAATGGGATCGCCTCGCGAAATATGATTGTAAAGCGCGTTGGTTGCGACAGTGCCGTCTGAAAACACCAGCGCGTCAGGCGTCGTCGCCGAGTTGGCGCTGGCGAGATTGACCGTTTCGACCTTGCCTTCGACCGTGCGTGAGAGAGTGAGCGTCGCACCGGTCCTGGTGACTGTGTAGTCCGCCAGCGCCCCTTCGAAATAGATGCGGTCGGCGCCCGCGCCCGTGCTCAACGAATAGATGGCGCCTGGGCGGATGAAGACCGCGTCGACGAAGGAGGAACCCAGAAACTGGATCTCCTGCCCATCCAGAGACAGCGTGCCGTAATTCAGCTCGAAATCGATGAAGTTGCCACCATCGGTGGTGTTCATGATGATGTATTTAGACGTGATTGCCATGATCTTGGACTCCGGAAGAGAATGTTTTGAAAATACTGGTTTGGAAAAAAGCTTGTAAAAACGCGTTCAGCCGAGCCGGAGAAGGTCCGCCCCGGGGAATGTTCATCCGCCTACGAAGAGCGGTGTCGGTGACTGGAGATAGTCTTGAACAGCGACTGGCGATTCTCGCCACTCACCTCCGATATCGAAATCGATGTAGGACTGACTGCTGTTCGGGAACGGCGCGGCGGTGTTATAGGTGCCGAAGTCGACCCGCGTGTCATTGGGAAGTCCAGCATCGCCACTAGCGAACGAGGTGTTCGCAAGGTCCCATCCGCTGGTGCCATTATGCTGATTGTCCAGATAGACGAGATCGTTCGCACCGAAATCGGTCGCGCGGACCCAGAAGTCCCAGGTGCCGATCACACCCGAGGAATCCCTGTCCGTCACGACCAGCGCATAGCCATCTGCTGCGAGACTGCCGATCGAGGTCGCTGCGGAGACCGCAGTATTGCCGACGCCATCGATGCCCACCCATTTGTGGCTGGCGCCCAAGGAGCCATCTGCCGCCATGATCTGCGACGCCGCAGCGCCAGAAATGAGCGCCGCTCCTGTTCCGCTAGTGTTGGGTGTGACCGTCGAGAAACTCGCGCCGCTGATCAGGGCTGCACTGCCAAGACCAGAGGTTGCGCTGACAAACAGGCCCGCATCGATCTCGACATGATAGTTGTTCGAGAAATCGAGATCATAATGCGGATTGATGATCAGCTTGGTGCCGGAAATCGTCAGCACGTCCGCGATATTCACGGTCGCGCCATTCCAGCTGGCTGAAAGCTGGCCATTACTCACGGTCACGATCAGCGTCTGCGTATTGTCGATCGCCTCGCCGAGCGACCCGGAGTAGCCAGCTTTGCCAGACGTATTGGCGCCATTGACGATCTTAATGTCGTACACGCCATCGACGCTGGTGAAGGCAATGCCCTCGCTGGCCGTGAAGACCAGGTCGGAGCGCACATCGAGGTTGGTCACTCCGTTGAGCAGTGTCGACAACACGGGAGCGGGCTGCGGCTCGATCTTGAAATCATCATAGGCCGTCAGGCTTCCGTCCGAAGCGGTAACGCGGATGGTGAGCGCGCTTGCCAATGCTGGCGCCGAGCTGGACGAGAATACACCCGTCTGCGCATCGAAGCTCAGCCAGGAAGGCAGTGCGGAAAGATTGCCTTGCGCATCGACCAGTTGCGCAGTGTAGCTCAGCGTATCACCATTGGGATCGGTGAAGCTGCCGGTGGGGATGCTGTAATTGAAGCTCTGCCCGGTGATCGTGAGCTGATCCACAAGCGCCTGCGCCAGCACTGGCGCATCGTTAAGGCCCGGCGTGGTCGTGGCTGCGTCATAGCCGGAGATCGCGGTGATCGCGACGGCAGCATCGGTTTTCACCGCATTGCCTGCGACTTGCGAGCGCACCGCGCCATCCGCAAAAACCAGCAGATCGTTGAGCGTATTGCCTGCCGACGAGACGACAACGGTTTCAAGCTGACCGCCGACCGTGCGCGTCAGCGTCATGCGCGAGCCGGTGATCGACTTGCTATAATCTGCCCAGTGCCCACGGAAATAGACGATATCCGTGCTGGCGCCGAGGGCGGACGCGTCCACCGTTGCGCCATCAGCGACGTAGACGACATCGACGCCGGCATTGCCCAGAATCTGGAATTTCATGCCGGGTTTGGACAGTGCGATGGTTTCACCCGCGCCATCAAAGGAGACGACCTTCACGGTCGCGGAGAGCGCCGCGCCCGGTGCGGCCGCCCCAGTCGGCGCTACCGAGGTTTCGCCTGCGGGGGCCGGCAGCGGGTCGCCGCGCGACACATGGTTATAAACGGCATTGGCAGTCACGCTGCCGTTCGCAAACACCAGCACGTCGGGCGTAGTCGCGGAGTTGGCGCCCGAGAGGCTGACCGTCTCGACCTTGCCCTGCACCGTGCGAGCCAAAGTGAGCGTCGCGCCAGCCCTTGTCAGCGTATAATCCGCCAGCGCCCCTTCAAAATAAACACGGTCCGCGCCGCCGCCCATGCTCAATGAATAGGTCGCGCCCGGTCGCACGAAGACAGCATCGACCAACGCCGAGCCGAGAAACTGCATCTCCTGCCCCGCCAACGAGAGCGAGCCATAGTTGAGCCCGAAGTCGATGATGTTCGAGCCATCAGCGGCGGAGCCCATGATGATGTATTTTGACGTGACTGCCATGCCCTTGCCCCCTGCAAGAAAGGAAATTGAATATCCGTTTGAGAAATGGCGCCCACACGCCAGTTGGTCCGGGCCGGATCTTCAGCCGGCCCGGCACAATATTTATCCGCCTACGAAGAGTGGCGTTGGTGACTGGAGATAAGTCTGGACAGCATCCGGCGTTTCTCGCCACTCACCGCCAATATCCAGATCGATGTAGGACTGGCTGCTGTTCGGGAATGGTGCGGCGGCGTTATAGGTGCCGAACTCCACACGCGTATCGTTGGGATCGCTGTCGCCGCTTGCGAATGAGGTATTCGCTAGATCCCAACCAGCGCTGCCATTCTGCTGGTTGTCCAGATAGACAAGGTCGTCTGCGCCGAAACCGGTCGCGCGGACCCAGAAGTCCCAGGTGCCAATGGCATCTGAAGGATCCCTATCCGACACCACCAGCGCATAGCCGTCCGCCGCGAGGCTGCCGATCGACGTGGCGGCCGC
The DNA here is from genome assembly GCA_946479185.1 of uncultured Sphingobium sp. The sequence continues at coordinate 206 of CAMLFF010000119.1, read as the reverse complement.
GACAGCCGTGTTACCGACATTGTCGATGCCGACCCATTTGTGGCTGGCGACGAGCGAGCCATCCGACGCCATCATCTGCGATGCAGCGCCGCCCGTAACGATCGCCGCGCCCGCGCCGGTCGTGTTGGGCGTGACCGTCGAGAAGACCGCGCCACTGGTCATGGCAGCACTGCCAAGGCCGGAGTTGATCCCCTGGAAGAGCCCTG
>CAMLFF010000118.1 GCA_946479185.1 uncultured Sphingobium sp. | reverse complement strand
CGCTACCACGTCGCGATGGATGATCTTTTCTCCGACCGCGCGGTTCGCGATCAGGTGCTCAGCCGTGCAGATGTCGAGCACCTGCCGTCGCCAAGCCGCCTCGTCGATTGCGATCTGGAGGAGGCCCATCTCGTCGGGCTCGATCTCACCCGCTGGACGTTCGAACGCTGCAATTTCCGCCATGCCGATGTCACCGGTGCCAGGCTGGAGGGGACGGTCTGGTCGTCCTGCCGCGCCGCCTTCGCGCAATTTACCGGCGCTGATCTGAGCGATGCGACCATCACCGCCAGCGATTTCAACAATTGCATCCTCCGCCGCACGTCGCTGGCGGGGGCAAGCTTCACGCGCTGCAAGTTGACCGGCGCGGATTTGTCGGATGCCAAGACACTGGAGCTGCGCTTTGAGGAATGCCTGCTCATCCACGCCAAGCTGCCCGGCTTCTCCTTCCGCAAGCAGACGCTCAGCAAGATCGACTTTGCGCAGGCAGACTTGCGCAAATGTGATTTCCGCGCCGTGACCTTCGAAGAGTGCAGTCTGCGCGATGCAGTGATGACGGGTTCGCGCTTCGAGGGCGCGGATCTGCGCGGCGCGGACATTGGCGGCTTGCGGCTGATGGATGCCAATCTGTTTCGCGGCGCGACCATCTCGCGCGAGCAGGCCGGGCAATTGCTCGGCGAGCTGGGGCTGAACGTGCGCTAGATATCGCCCACGCGCTTCTTGAACTGGCTGAATTCCGTCGCGAGCGAGTCACTCAGATTGCGCGCCATCTCGCTCAGCCGTGCAGAGGCCTGACGCACATCATCGGCGGAAATGCGCGTCGAGCGGGTCGTGACGGAGAGGTCATTCATCTGTCCGTTGAAATCCATCGACACGCGCGCCGCACGCGAGGCATGCAGGCTGATCTCATGCGTCGCGTCGGCCTGTTGTGAAACGATGGAAGCAACCGACACTGTCGCCGTCTCGGTCTTCTCAACAGCACCGGCAATGCTGGTCATCGCGGCCATCGCCTCATTGATGGCGCGCGTCACATCGCCAATCCATTTCATGATGTTGCCCGCGGCCTCGCTGGTCTGATGTGCCAGGCCCTTCACTTCGGATGCGACGACGCCGAAGCCCACGCCTGCATCGCCCGCGCGTGCAGCCTCGATGCCCGCATTGAGCGCCAGCAAATTGGTCTGCTTCGCCATCGTCTGGATGAAGTCCACAATTTGGGAAATCTGCGCGGCGCTCTCATTGAGGGAGGTGAACAGTCTCATGCCATTCTTGCCAGTCTCGGCGGTTTCCACGGCGACCCGGCGCATCAGGTCCATTTGCCCTGCGATCTCGCGCACGCTCATGGACATTTGCTCGGTCGCGCTGGCCACGGCCATCGACCGGTCAAGCGCTTCCTTCGCATTGTCGGACGCGGCAAGGGCGCGGTGATCTGTATTCTCCGCCTCGGATGAGAGCGCATCTGCCGTGCTGTTGAGTGCGCTCGAGGCCTGAAGAACCGTCTCGACCGCGCGCGCAATCGTCTCATCGAATGAGGCGAGCACCGTTTCGAGCTGCTGCGCGCGGCGGCCAGCCTCGCGGGCGTCATGGCGCAGGCGCTGCTCCTCGGTGATGGCACGCTCGATTTCGGCACGCTCACGCCGGGTAAACTCAAGCTCGGCCTTGGCGTGGGTGGTCATCAGCTTTTCGTTGAGCATCTTCTGCTCCACCTCCAGCTTCTCCAGCAGCGCATTGAAGGCAAGCGCCAGATCTTCGCTCTCCGCGCCTGCATCGGTCGAAACGCGGCTATCAAGCCCACCCTGACCGTTGACAAGCTGCATGAGCACCGCCTGCAAATCCGCGGCGCCCAGCCTTGTGCGATGTTCGGATTCGTTCAGCCCCGCCATTTCCTCCTGCGGGCTGATGCGCAGCAGGTTGAACCGCCTCCACAGGCGGCACGCCGAATAGCAGCACAGGAATGTGAAGCCACCCACGCAGACCACTCCAAGCAGTTGCACGCCTGCCTGCGTCAATAAGCCATTCGCCATCGTGCCGGGCGCTGCCGCGAAGGGAACGCAAAGCGTGCCGACCGCGCCGCCCACGGCATGCACGGGCACGGCGCCCACGGCATCATCCAGTTTGAGGCGATGCTCCATTAAATGTTGCGCGACCATTGCGCAGCCAGCAGCAACAATGCCGGTCGCCAGCGCGCCAAGGGATGTCGAGGTTGCGCAGCCAGCCGTTACGCCCACCAGCCCCGCGATCACGCCATTCGTCGCGCGCTCATATACATAATAGCCATCGATACGCCGACCCATCAGCAACCCAAACAGGCCTCCAGCGCCGCCCGCAAGCAGCGTATTGAGCAGCGCCTGCTCGAACACCGCTGTGCCTGGAACGGTGCCGCCAGCATTGAAGCCAAACCAGCCGACCCACAGCAGCAGCGCGCCCGATGCCGTCAGCACGGGGCTGTGGCCCTGGATGCGGACAGGTTCGCCATCAGCCGTGAACTTGCCGATGCGCGGGCCGACAGCCATCACCACCGCAAGCGAGGCGACGCCGCCAACGACATGCACGACGGTCGAGCCTGCAAAATCGACGAAGCCCAGCGCTTCCAGCCAGCCCGGCCCGGTATCGGTGAGCAGACCGCCCCAGATCCAGTGGCCAGCAATCGGATAGACCAGCCCGGCCAGCAAGGCCGTGAACAGCAGATAGGCGCTAAAGCGCATGCGCTCGGCCACCGCGCCGGAGACGATCGTCGCCGCCGTGCCGCAGAACATGACCTGAAAGAAGAAGAAGGCAATCACGCCTGAGCCGGTGAAGCTTGCCAGCGCGAAATCGCTCGTCCAGCCGATAAGGCCAGATTGGCTCGCGCCAAACATGATTGCAAAGCCGAGGAGCGAAAAGCACAGGCCAGCCACGATGAAGTCCGCGAAATTCTTCATCGCGACATTGATGCTGTTCTTGGAGCGGACCATCCCGGCTTCCAAGAACAGAAAGCCAAGGCGCATCAGGGCGACGAAGATCGCTGCTATGGTGATCCAAACGAGGTCGAGTGGGTCTTTATCGGCCTCCATCCAGCCTGCATGGGCTGCGGAAGGCGCGGCAACGGTCGCGCCGATCACCAACAGCGCACGGAATAGTCGCATGAAGCCAACCCCCTAGATGGAGATGCGCTCATGCAGGAGAAGCGGTTAATTTTCCTGCACCATAGCCTGAACGACACGCTGAAGCGGTGCAGCGCGCCGCAGGGTTAACCCCCAAGATTTCGCTGGGTGCACCGTAGAGGGCCTTTGTCGCGGTGACACTAAGGGCAGCTAACGATAAACCAACCTAAATATTGTCCCAAGCAACAGTATTAGTGGAATGGAGAGGATGCTTCCGTGCTGGAAGCTTGCGATCATCCGGTCATGCGCGAGCACGGCCCGATGGCTGGAGCATAGCCGTGCGCACCAATCTCCCTTCCCATCGCCACTGCGCAATCAGGGCAATGAATGGCTGATATCACGCCATAAAACAGGGAGAGAGACGATGACTGACTTCACAGGACGGGTCCGCGCGATGCTGCTTGCGAGCGTCGTGACCGGCGGAGCGATCATCGCCACAGGGCCAGCGCTCGCGCAGGAAGCGCCGCAGAATGACGCAGCGAGTGAAAGTCAGGCAATCGTCATCACCGGCTCGCGCATCGCGCGGCGCGATTATGAGGCGAACAGCCCGATCGTGACGGTTGGCACCGAATTGCTGCAAAGCTCCACAAGTTCGGCCATCGAGACCAGCCTCAACAAGCTGCCCCAATTCACCCCTGCGCAAACGCCAGCGCTCGGCGGTGACATTCAGGCGACGGCGACGAACACGCCCGGCGCGGCCAGCGTCTCATTGCGAGGCCTGGGCGCCAACCGCAATGTGGTGCTGCTCGATGGCCGCCGCGCAACGCCCGGCAATGCGAACATGGTGGTGGACATCAATTCTATTCCCTCCGCTGCGATCGAGCGGGTCGAGATCATCACGGGCGGCGCCTCTGCCACCTATGGCGCGGATGCTGTGGGTGGCGTCGTCAACTTCATCCTCAAGAAGAATTTTCAGGGGCTGGAGCTGGATGGCCGCATGGGCATCACCCAGCGCGGCGATGAGCAGGAATATCAGATCAGCGGCATCATGGGATCGGACTTTGCCGATAATCGCGGCAATGTGAGCATGAGTTTCGAGACCAACAATCGCAATTCCGCGCGGCGGATCGATCGCAGATGGTTTCGCGATTTCTATCTGAGCCCGGAAGTGCCAGGCAACCAGACCTTTTCCATCTACCCAACCTATGTTCCGGGCGTGAACCGGCCTTCGCAGGGGGTGATGAACAGCATCTTCGCTGGTCGCAATGTGGCGGCATTCCCCAATTATCCGACCACGGGCAATGTGTGGTTCAATAGCGATGGCACGGCTTTTGGCGGCGTGAACAATTTCGCCACGCGGGCAGGGGCCTATCGCTACAATGGTCCGCAGGGGCCGGGCCTGCATGACAATGCCGCCGGGTTCATCTCCGAGAATTTCAATGACGATCAGCTCATCCTGCCGCTGACCCGCTGGAATGTTTACACGCGCGGGCATTACGAGATTACCGATTGGGTGCGCCTCGTGGCGCAGGGCTATTTCAACAAGGCCTCGACTGAAACAATCCAGCAGCGCGCTGGTGCCGGCAACGGCTTGAGCGTCAACGTGCCTGTGGACGGCCGCGCGATCCCCAGCGAGTTCGCGCGCATTCTCGCGAGCCGGACACCGGCGGCAGGCACATCGCCTGCTGCACTGGCAGCGCTCAATTGCGCGGGCGCGAGCGCGGCGGTGCCGGGCTCGGCAGCGACATGCGACTGGCAGCTCAACCAATATCCGCTCGAAAGGCCGCGCACGGTCAGTGCTGATGTGTTCACCTATCAGATGCTGGTGGCGCTTGAGGGCAGCATTCCCGGATCGGACTGGACCTGGGATATTTCCGGCTCGCAGGGCGAATCGCGCACGGACTTTCTGCTCACGGGCTTCGTCTCACTCGAGCGCTACCGCACGGTTCTGCGCGCGCCCAATTGGGGCGCTGGTTTCAGCGCGCAGGGCAATGCGAGCCAGGGCGGCTTTGGCGCCGCAAGCGCCACCTGCACCAGCGGCATGAACCCTTTCAGCGATGCCCCGGTGACGCAGGATTGCATCGATGCGATCTCGGCCGACATCAAGGCCAGCTCGACCATGCAGCAGACCAATTGGGAAGCGAATGCGCAGGGCACCCTGTTCAAGCTGCCCGCAGGCGATTTGCGTGCAGCACTTGGCGCCAGCTACCGCCGCAACACCTTCTCCTACATCAACGACACGCTGACGACGCAGGGCACATCCTTCCTCGATCAGGCGGTCGGCCTCTATCCAAGCGGCAATTCGGAAGGGCAGATTTCCGTCTGGGAGTTTTATGGCGAGTTGCTCGTGCCGCTGCTGGCCGATTTGCCGCTCATCAAAAAGCTCGAGCTTGAGTTGGGCGTCCGCACATCCGATTATAGCGCCACGGGCAGCAGCCTCACCTGGAAGGCGCTGGCCGATTGGCAAGTGACGGACTGGCTGCGCTTCCGCGGTGGGTTCAACAAGGCTGAGCGCGCGCCGAACATTGCCGAGCTTTATCAGGCGCCGCAGCAATCCTTCGTCAGCCTCACGCGCGGCGATGCCTGCTCCAGCACGAACAACCTGCTCCCTTATGGCGCAGGCCCGGCGAACACGACCAACCGCGCCGCCGTGCGCGCCCTGTGCGAAACGCTGATGAACGGCACCGATCCGACAAGCTCCGGTCAGTTCTACTCGGCGGCGCAGATCACCGGATCGACCACCGGCTTCGCGACAACAACCGGTAATCTCAACGTGCAGCCGGAAAAGGCCGAGACATGGACGGCGGGCATGGTGCTGACTGCGCCATCACAATCGGCCTGGCTCACCGGCCTGCGGCTTTCGGTCGACTATTACCGGGTGAAGATTGACGATGCGATCGGCGCGGAAACGGGCGATTTTATCCAGCAGAAATGCTTCGATACTGCCTTCAATCCCACGCTCGATCCCAATTCCGCCGGCTGTCAGGCCGTGGTGCGCAATGTCGGCATCGGCACGATTGGCGATCTTGTTGGCCAGTATCAGAATTTTGGCCGCATCCTGACATCGGGCATCGATGCGCAGCTGGATTGGTCGCTCAACATGGATGATGCAGGCGTCGGTATTCCGGGTCGCCTCGGTTTCTCCAGTGTATTCAGCTATCTGCTGAGCCTCAAATCGTCAGACAATCCGGCGAATCCGCTGCGGGAATTTGCGGGCACGATGGGCACGAACCAGAACGGGCTGAACCCCGGTAGTTCCTATCGCTGGAAGATGTTCAACACCGTCAGCTATGCGCTTGATGGCTTCCGCATCGCGCTGCAATGGCAGCATCTGCCCGCGACCAAGTCGTCGGCCTACGCGACCAATCCCACCACAACGACCTTCGGCGCCCCGGCTTACGACCTGTTTAACCTGAACGGATCGATCGCGGTGACCTCCAATGCCACGCTGCGCTTCGGCGTGGACAATCTGTTCGATAAGGCGCCGCCGCTCATCAACTATAACACAGCACCAAATCGCGCGAATGGCGAGCTCGTCGGCGGCGCCATCGGTGCGAACAGCGGTGGCTCATCGGGGCAGTCTTATGATCTGATCGGCCGCCGCTTCGTGATCGGCGCGAACTTCAAATTTTAAGAGGAGTTCCCTCTCCTCGAACCTTGGGAGCCTTCCTTGCGGGAGGCTCCTTTTTTGTGATCACAGCCGCAGGCACGGCCTCATCGCTGTGCGCAGGGTAGGCGCCGCATTGCTAAGCGATGCCTCGCCCTCAAGCCGGCCGTTGAGGCGGAGCGTCGCTACGCCTTGCCCGCGCATCAATTGCGCAATCAGCGGCGAATTGGCGAGGCTCGCCTGCCAGAAGGTGCCTTCCCGATTGCCTTTTGACAGGGGCAAATTCACGATGCTGCCTGAGAGGCTCCAACTGAGGCTGAGCGCTGTCGCGCGCGTTGGCTTGTTGAGCAGCATCGCCATCATTGGCCGCCCGCCCTGACAGAACAGGCTGAATGCTTCGATGTTGCGCGATCCGACAGCGGCGACATGGGCGAGCGGCGCGCTGCCCTGCACAGGTACGATTTCCCACGGCGTCCCACGCTCGCTGAGCGCTGGAGCTGGCTTTGCGGGCACGACCGGCGAGGCAGGGCGCGTGGCGACTCCCCCCTTGCAAAGCGTGAAGGGCGACGCGGCACTCAAGGCTGCATGGAATGGGTCCGCGCGCTGACCGCGCCCCACATTGGTCTCGAAGGTGATGACGCCGCGCTTCTCGCCATCATTCACCGTCATGACAAGCGAGCCAAAATCATCGTCGCTGCGCGGGAAAGGGAAGAAGACCGACGTTATGCCCTCATAGCTTTGCCCCATATAGCTCACCGCATATTCGACCTTGCTGGCGATGACGGTGCGGCCATTGGCGCGGAAGGTGAAGCCCTTGTTGTCTATCGTCACGCGCGGCTCGGCGGCGCAGTTGCCGCGCGGTGCGTAGCTGCCATAGATTGTCTCCAGCCCATGGCCTTTGAGCCCATTGATGGGCAGCGCGCTGGCCTGACCGGAAAGGAGAAGCGCCACCGCTGCGGCGGTTAGCAGGCATTGGCTCGAACGATCGGCTGAGAATGTCATGACATGTCCCCCACAAACATGCTCAGCAGCATATAATATTCAGGCGCGCGCCGCTATCGGCTCGTCTTCGCGCTGTCAGATGATCACAATCTCGCCCAATATCCCATCGAGCAGCAGCATGCCCTGCGGCGTCGCACGCAGTCGCTCGCCCTCATGCCGAAGCAGGCCATGCCCGCTCAGCCGCTGCACTGCTGTCTGATCGACCAGTTCGGCAACCGGTAGATCAAAGCGCTCTGCCAGTGCATTCAGATCAATGCCTTCGCGCAACCGCAGCCCCATCATGAGCGCCTCGCCTGCCTGCTCGGCGGCCTCCAGCGGGCGCTCCTGCGAGAGACCATGCCCATTGCGCTCAACCGCGCCCATCCAGTTCTCGGGCTTTTTGTGACGCACAGTTGCAAGGCCACCGCGCCGGCCATGCGCGCCCGGCCCCACGCCCGCATAATCATTGTAGCGCCAGTATGCGAGGTTATGGCGGCTCTCCTGCCCCGGCGCGGCATGGTTGGAGACTTCATAGGCGGGGCGGCGGGCGGCCAGCGTCATTGCCTGGGTTAGCTCGAACAGTTGAGCTGCGTGGTCCGGATCAGCGGGCGTGAATTCGCCGCGCCGCACGTCCGTCTCGAATCTCGTGCCCGGCTCAATGGTGAGCTGGTAGAGCGAGAGATGATCGGTGCCGAAGGCGAGGGCGCGGGCAAGCTCGGCTTCCCACTGCGCTTCGCTCTGGTCCGGCCGGGCATAGATGAGGTCGATGCTGACCCGATCCACGCTGGCTTGCGCCGCATCCAGTGCCGCCAACGCTTCATCCACATCATGCGCGCGGCCAAGGAATTTGAGCGCCGCATCATCGAGCGCCTGAAGCCCAAGCGAAAGCCTGTTCACGCCCGCCGCCGCGACCTGCGCGAAATTTGCTGCCTCGGCACTGTTGGGGTTGGCCTCCATCGTGATCTCGATGTCATCGGCGAATGACCAATGGCCTGCTGCCGCATCGATGAGCGCTGCCATCGTTTCGGGCGGCATGAGGGACGGGGTGCCGCCACCGAAGAAGATGGACCCCACCCCGCGACCCGGCAGCAGCGCGGCCTCATGCGCCAGATCAGCCAGAAGCGCCGCGCGCCAGGCAGCCTGATCCACGCTCTCCCGCACATGACTGTTGAAGTCACAATAGGGGCACTTCGCGACGCAAAATGGCCAGTGGATGTAGAGCGCCAGTGGATCGGTAATGGGCATG
>CAMLFF010000117.1 GCA_946479185.1 uncultured Sphingobium sp. | reverse complement strand
GCTGCTCGCTTTAGCTACCTTTGGTGTTTCCGCTTATTATCTGTGGAACATGCCCTTCGTCTGGCTCGTCTTCGTGCCTGCGAACATCGGCGTTTTGCTGAGCCTCTATTTCTGGCGCGTGGCCCCCAAGCGCAAGAAGGCGCGTAAGCGCGCTGCGATGGCGAGCGTTGCTGTGGTGCCGTTCCTGTTCGCCAGTGCCGTGATCAGCCTGCTACTTTCGCCGGTCGCGATGTGGCCCGTGTTGCTGGCGCTGACGGCGCTGGGCGCGGTGGTGGCTGGTGTTGCGATCGCCAAGATCGAGCGTAAGCAATCGCACATCTGGGCAGATTACTACTCAGACGTGACCTGATCAATGCGCCGCCGGAAAGCAGATTAAAGCTGCTCGCAGGCGTTTGTCCGTCGTCTCAATGTTGGGACGTACGGAATCAAGTTGAGCCCGCAACCTTGTGCAGATTTTGGTCGTAGGGCATGATCATCCGGCCGTCCGGCGCTGCCGTGAAGGTCGTCTGGGTTGGATAGGCAAATTCCAGCCCGCGCTCATTGAAGCGCTGCAGCACGTCCAGCCCAATCTGGTGGCGCATCTGATAGACCGCATCCCAATCCCATGAGTAGACGTCGAACTCCACTTCGAAATCGAGCGAGCTTGCGCCGAAATTGATGAAGCCGGCCCGCACGAACTGCCCGCCATGCTTCTCGACAATTTCGCGCAGGAGATCGGGAATGGCGGCGGCCTGCTCCGGAGGGGTCTGATAGATCACGCCAATCGCAAACTTAAGCCGACGATGGTCCAGCCCCGCATAGCTTGTGATTTCCTTGTTGAGCAGTTGCGCGTTCGAAACGACCATCTTCTCGCCGGTAATCACGCGCAACCGTGTCGATTTAAGGCCGATGCGCTCCACGACGCCCGTCTGCGTACCGAAGTTGATCGGGTCGCCGACTTTGAACGGCTTGTCGAAAATGATCGAGAGCGAGGCGAACAAATCCGAAAAGATACCCTGCGCAGCAAGGCCGATTGCGATGCCGCCGATGCCAAGGCCTGCCACCAGGCCGGTGACATTGACGCCCAGATTATCCAGCACCATCACGATGGCGATGGCGAAAATAGCAATCGAGAGCAGCACCTTGATGAGGCCGCTGGCATTGGCAAGCGTCTCGCTCCCACCATGCCCCGGTTCGGCCCGCAACTGAATGAAGCCGAGCGCAATTTGCCGCACCCACACAGCCGCCTGATAGGCAACGCTGATCGTGAAGAGAAACTGCACTGTGCGCAGCAGAGCGGCAGGCGGATCAGTATAACCAAGAACCAGTCGCGTGGCGACGAGCATCATGAAGATATGGCCGCTCCGCTCTACAGCGCTGGCAAACACCGCCATCACCGGGGTCGTGTGCGCAGCCTTCCGGAAAAGACGTATGAGCAGACGCTTCAGCAGCCCAAGCACGGCATAGATGATAACGCCAGCGGTTACGGCGATGACAAGCTCGAGCCAATGCTCGGTGACCCAGTTCGTCCATTGATAGAAGGGCGCAAAGGGGTCACCGCTCGCAGGGGGCGTTGCTGTCGTCATGGGGTTTCAGGCTCCGGCGAAGGCGAGGGGTCGGTTTCGCCGACAACGGTCAGGATATAGTTGAGTTCCATATTGCTGCTGAGCGTGAAGCCATAGCGCGGATCGGCCACAATGCCTTTTTGATCTGTGACCTTCAGGCCCATCCCAGCCAGCAACTCGCTGATCTCGGCAGGCGTGATGAAGCGCGACCAGTCATGCGTGCCCTTGGCGATGCGGCCAAACCCCTCGGCGAGCGTCACGATCATCAGGCGGGAGAGGGGGGTGCGGTTCGGCGTTGAGAGGATGAACAGCCCATCGGGCTTGAGCAGTCTGGCAATGGCGCGCAGGAACATCACAGGGTCGGTCACATGCTCGATGACCTCCAGCGATGTGATGAGATCGAAGGGCGCTTCATCCAGCGCTTCGACACCGCACGCGCGATAATCGATCTCCAGGCCCATCTGGGCAGCGTGAGCCTGCGCGACGGCGATGCTTTCGGGCGCGGCATCGATGGCCGTTACCTGCGCGCCCAAACGGCCAAGCGGCTCGGCGACAAGCCCCGCGCCGCAGCCAATATCGAGCGCGCGCTTACCGAGCAAAGGCCGCAGCGCACGGGTGTCGCCGCTCCAATGCTGGTCGATTGCCTCACGGATATAGCCCATGCGCACCGGCCCCAGCTTATGGAGCATTGCGCTGCCGCCTTTGGGATCCCACCAATCAGCCGCCTGCGCGCCGAAATGTGCGGCTTCCTTGGGGTCGATCGTCCCGGTTCCCGGTTCGCTTGCCATTGTTAATCCTGCTGACTAAGAGGGCGCCGGTTCGAAGCTGGCGAAAATAAATGCGTCCGGCTTTCTAGACACCTTGATTGAGCGATGAAAGGTCCGCGGCAAGTTCATGGCGCGCATTGTAATGAAATTCGGCGGCACCTCTATGGCTGGCATGGAGCGCATCCGCAACGTGGCGCTCCGCGTCAAGCATGAGGTTGGCCTTGGCAATGAGGTTGCGGTCGTCGTTTCCGCGATGGCTGGCGATACTGATCGGCTTGTCGGCTTCTGCAAAGAGGCGAGCCCGCTTTATGATCCGGCGGAATATGATGTCGTGGTCGCTTCGGGCGAACAGGTGACATCCGGTTTGCTGGCGATGACACTCAAGGCCATCGGCGTTGATGCGCGCAGCTGGCTGGGCTGGCAAATGCCGATCCGCACGAGCGAAGCCCATGCCAAGGCGCGGATCGATTCCATCGATACTGATGCGCTGCTGGCAGCGATGGGCAGTGGTCAGGTGGCTGTGATCCCCGGCTTCCAGGGCCAGATGGCCGATGGCCGTGTGGCGACACTGGGCCGCGGCGGGTCGGACACCTCTGCTGTGGCGATCGCCGCTGCGGTGAAGGCCGATCGCTGCGATATTTATACCGATGTGGATGGCGTCTACACGACCGATCCTCGCATCGTGAACCGGGCCCGCAAGCTCGATAAAGTCACTTATGAAGAAATGCTGGAGCTGGCGAGTGTCGGCTCGAAGGTGCTGCAGACGCGGTCTGTCGCGCTGGCGATGAAGGAGAATGTGCGCGTTCAGGTGCTCTCCTCCTTCCTTGAGCCGAGCGACAACCCCGAACCCGGCACGATGATCGTCAGCGAACAGGAAATTGAGGGAAGCGATATGGAACGGCAGCTCATCACCGGCATCGCGCATGACAAGAATGAAGCCAAGGTCATCGTGACCCGCGTGCCGGATAAGCCGGGCGCCGTTGCGAGCATCTTTGGCCCGCTTGCCGATGCCAGCATCAATGTCGACATGATTATCCAGAATGACAGCAAGGATAATGAAGAGACGGACGTGACCTTCACGGTGCCGCTCGCCGACCTCGACCGCAGTGTGGATATTCTCGAAGGCCTGCAGGAGCAGATCGGGTTCCGCCGGATCATCACGGATTCACAGGTCGCCAAGATCAGCGTTGTGGGTGTCGGCATGCGTAGCCATGCGGGCGTTGCGGCGACCATGTTCAAGACGCTCGCCGAGCGCGGCATCAATATCGAGGCGATCTCGACCAGCGAAATCAAGGTCAGCGTGCTGATCGACGAGGACGAGACCGAGTTGGCCGTGCGCGTTCTCCACACGGCTTATGGCCTCGATGCCGAGCAGCCTGCTGCTTGATTGACGATATGGACCGGGCGAGGGCGATTGCGTCCGCCCGGCCCGCACCTCCCCAGGCGAAACGCATGGCGGGAATGGCATAGGAACACCCGGCATGACGAACGACAGACTCTCCACCCTCATGGCCCGCGGCACTGCCTTTCTGGGCTCGGAAACCGCGATCATCTGCGGCGCGATGAGCTGGGTGTCCGAGCGCCATCTGGTGTCCGCCGTCAGCAATGCCGGGGGCTTCGGGCTCATTGCGTGTGGCGCGATGACGCCAGAGCTGCTCGATACGGAGATTGCCGCAACCAAGGCGATGACGAGCAAGCCTTTCGGCGTGAACCTCATCACGATGCACCCGCAACTGTTCGATCTGATTGCCGTGTGCGCCAAGCATTCCGTCACGCACATCGTGCTGGCTGGCGGTCTGCCGCCCAAGGGCAGCATTGAAGCGATCCGCGAGAGCGGCGCGAAGATCATCTGCTTTGCGCCCGCTTTGTCGCTCGCCAAGAAGCTGCACCGCTCCGGCGTGGATGCGCTGGTGATCGAGGGCATGGAAGCGGGCGGCCATATCGGCCCCGTTGCAACCAGCGTGCTAGCGCAGGAGATCCTGCCCGTGATGGCGAGCGAACTGCCGGTGTTCGTCGCCGGCGGCATCGGTCATGGCGAGGCCATTGCCGCCTATCTGGAGATGGGCGCTGCGGGCGTGCAGCTTGGCACCCGCTTTGCCTGCGCGAGCGAGAGCGTCGCGCACGTCAACTTCAAGAAAGCCTTCTTCCGCGCCTCGGCACGCGATGCCATTGCCAGCGTGCAGATTGACGCCCGCCTGCCGGTCATCCCCGTGCGCGCGCTCAAAAATGGCGGCACTGAGGCGTTCACGAAGAAGCAGCGTGAAGTTGCGCAATTGCTCGATGACGGCAAGGTCGACATGGGTGAGGCGCAGCTGCAGATCGAGCATTATTGGGCCGGTGCCCTGCGTCGCGCCGTGGTCGATGGCGATGTCGAAAATGGCTCGCTCATGGCGGGGCAATCGGTCGGTATGGTCACGAAGGAAGAGCCAGTGGCGGAGATTATCGCCGCGTTGGTTTCGGAAGCGCAAGCCGCGCTTTCCCGCCGCGCCGCCTGAGGGGCAAGCGCGGAAATATTCTCCATTGCAAGCAAGAAAGTTGGCAATGTCCACCTTAGGGGTGTTGGTCAGCCGGTAGAGTTTCTGTTACCAGCATCGCATGGATCATACTCGCCGCTCAGACCCTGTCTCTCTCACTGCCACGGCCTCCGCGCGCAAGATTCTCTCCAGACTCCATGAAGTGATGGCCGCGCGCACCCATGCGCAGGTCAAGCTCAATAAAGTCGTCGAAATCGTGGGGCAGGAGCTCTCTAGCGAGGTCTGCTCGGTCTATCTACTGCGTGAAGGATCGCTGGAGCTATTCGCTACCCGAGGCCTGTTGCAGGAAGCTGTCCACGTCACGCGCCTTGCCCTTGGTGAGGGGCTTGTCGGCACCATCGCCGAGGATGTCGAGACGCTGAACCTGGAGGAAGCCTCCGGTCATCCGGACTTCGCCTACCGCCCTGAAACAGGGGAAGAGCGCTTCCACAGCTTTGCCGGTGTGCCCATCGTGCGGCGCGAAAAAGCGATTGGCGTGCTCTGCGTCCAACATCTCGATCCGCGCGCTTATGATGAGGTCGAGATCGAGGCCTTACAGACCGTCGCGATGGTGCTGGCCGAACTCATCAGCAACGCTGCGCTGGTGGATGAAAATCCCGGCGACAATCGCCCGCTGGAAACCGGCGCGACGATCCTCTCCTGCCTGCAACTCGTCATGGGCATGGCGCGGGGGCATGCTGTGTTTCACCAACCGCGGATCACCATCGAGCATACCGTTGCCGAAGATGTCGAGGTGGAGCGCCAGCGTGTTTATTCCGCCTTCGCCAAGATGCGCGAGCAGATCGATCGCATGGCCGGGCAGGCCGAATTCGGCGTTGAGGGCGAAACCCGTGAGGTGCTCGAAACCTACAAGATGTTCGCTTATGATGAGGGCTGGTCCCGCCGCATCAATGAGGCGATCGACGCTGGCCTTACTGCCGAGGCTGCCATCGAGCGCGTGCAGCAGCGCACCCGGATGCGGATGCGCCAGATCGACGATGCGCTCCTGCAAGATCGCATGCACGATCTGGAGGACCTCTCCAACCGGCTGTTGCGCATCGTCTCCGGCCAACTCGGCACGGCCGCACAAATGGGTCTGCGACAGGATACGATCCTCATCGCCCGCAATCTCGGCCCAGCCGAATTGCTCGAATATGATCGCCGCCGCCTCAAAGGCCTGATCCTTGAGGAAGGCTCGCTCACCGCACACGTCACCATCGTGGCGCGGGCCATGGGCGTGCCGGTGCTTGGCCGGGTGAAGGACAGCCGCCTGCTCGTCAATGATGGCGATCTGCTGCTCCTCGATGTCAATCAGAACCGGCTCTACATTCGCCCCTCCCAACCAATGGACGAGGCGTTCGAAAGCGGCCTCGCGCTCACCCAGAAGCGCCGCGCAGCCTATGCCGCGCTGCGTGACAAGCCCGCGCAGACCAAGGATGGGGTCCGCGTCGAGCTGATGGTGAATGCAGGCCTGCGCGATGATGTTGCGGCGCTTGATGTGACCGGTGCAGAAGGCATTGGGCTTTTTCGCACCGAATTTCAGTTCCTCGTCTCGGCGACTTTGCCTCAGCGTGAACGGCAGCAGCGGCTCTATCGTGAAGTACTCGATGCCGCCGGGAGCCGCCCGGTGATTTTCCGCACAGTGGATATCGGTGGCGACAAGGCACTGCCCTATCTGCGCAAGGCCGAGAATGAAGAGGAAGAAAATCCGGCGATGGGCTGGCGCGCCGTTAGGCTTGCGCTGGAGCGCGACGGGTTGATGAAGGCGCAGGCGCGCGCATTGCTGGAAGCCGCGGCGGGCCGCACCTTGCATGTGATGTTCCCGATGATTTCCGAGCCGTGGGAGCTTGCGCAGTGCAAAGCCATTTTCCGCGACCAGAAGGAATGGCTGGCCAAGCGCGATCGCAAACTGCCCAAATCGGTGCTGTATGGCGCGATGCTGGAAGTGCCGGCCTTGGCCGAAACGCTCGATCTCGTCCTGCCCGAGCTGGATTTCCTCTCCATCGGTACGAACGATCTCACACAGTTCCTCTTTGCCGCTGACCGCGCCAATCCCAAGCTCGCCGAGCGGTACGACTGGCTAAGCGTCGCCATTTTGCGCTTCATCTCACGTGTCGTGCGGACCTGCGCCGAATATGAAGTGCCGGTTGGGGTCTGTGGCGAGATGGGTGGGCGCACGCTCGATGCGATGGCCTTACTCGGCCTTGGCATTCGTCGCCTCTCTATCACGCCCGCATCGATCGGGCCGGTCAAGGCGATGATCCGCTCGCTGGACATGGCCGAACTGACCGAACTTTGCAGCAAGCTATTGAAAGATGGCACTTCCAATCTGCGCGAGCCACTGTCGCAATGGGCGGACGAGCAGGGTGTGGAGCTTAGCTGAGTTTTGGCATTCTGACAGCAGGTTAACACCAAACTGAGTTATTAAGCGCGTTGACACCGCCCCTGATGGCATGAAACAAAGACCGCGCCTGATAACGGACGAAAAATGGCCGATAAGCCCGAAATTATAGAAGAAAACGAACATGTGGAAAGCGCCAGTCTTAGCGCGCCAGCATCGATGCGCCAGGCGCGTGAGGCTGCTGGGCTGACGCTTGCGGACGTGGCGACACAGACGCGGGTGCCCTTGCGGCATCTCGCCTCACTCGAATCCGGCGATTATGACGCCTTACCCGGTACGACCTATTGTGCAGGCTTTGCCCGCGCCTTCGCTCGCGTTGTCGGCATGGACGAAGCGGTGCTTGTCGCCAAAATTCGCGAGGAGATTGCGGAGAAGGGCGGGGCTAGTCAGGGCTATTACGAGATTGAGGAGCCCGTTGATCCCAGCAGCGTTCCGCCCCGTTTCATCGCAGTCATTGCGCTGGTGCTCGTGCTGCTGCTCGCCGGTGGCTATGCCGTGTGGCGCATGCAGATCAACACGCCGCCGACCGATGAGCAGCTCGCCGCCGAGCAGCGCACGGAGACACGGATTGCCAATCCGGTCGCTACGGGCGCGCCAGCCGCAGGGCCTGCACCCACTGCCGCAGCGCCGACTGGCCCGGTCGTGATGACAGCCGTGAACGAAGTGTGGATGCGCATCTATCAGCCAGACGGCAAGCGCCTGTTCGAAGGCACGCTCGCCAAGGACAAGAGCTTCACCATCCCCGCTGACGCCAGTGATCCCATGATCCTCACAGGCCGCCCAGATGCGCTGTCGGTCACTGTCGGCGGTCAGGCAGTGCCACCGCTTGGCACCGCCGAGCGCACGATTGTCGATGTGCCGGTCAGTGCCGCAGCGCTCGCCGCTCGGTCCACAGCGCCTGCACCGGATGATGACAATCCAGCTGCGCCCTCGAACGCCGCGTCCCCTGCAACGAGCGGCTGAGCGATAAGCTCTATTGCCCCCTCGACCCGCGCCATGCTTTCTGCATGATGCTTTACGCATGTGGGGGATCGACTATGGATGAACCAAGCTCATCAGGAATGTTCAATATGCCCGCCAAGCTCGTAAGCCCCAGATTTTCCATCGCCCGTTGCCTCTTGCTCATCGGTGCAGCCACGCCGTTGATGTGGAGCGGCCATGCCGGTGCGCAGCAGCGCACCATTGAAAGCCGTGTCGATCGGCTTGAGCAGGAAGTGCGCGCCGTTCAACGCAAGGTGTTCCCCGGGGGCGCAGGGCAGCTTGTTGCTGCGGAAGTCACGCCGCCACCGCCCGTTCCCGGCGCATCGGTCGGGTCGCCCGCCAGCCAGCCCATCGCGGACCTCACAGCACGGGTCAGCGCTGTCGAATCGCAGCTCGCGCGCCTGACCGGGCAGGTCGAGGAAAGCGATCACAAGATCCGCCAGCTTGAAGAGAAGTTCAAGGCGATGACGGAGGCGCAGGCCGCTTCGCCTTTTAGCAATGTCACCCCGGTTACGCCCGCTGGTGTGACGCCTGCTCCAGCGGCGTCAGCTGGATCGGCCCCGCGCCCGCCTGCGAGCGGCACGCCGCTGGTGGCCCGGAATGAGCAGGTCGCTGCCATTGAGCGCGCCAGCACCGGAAATGCCGCGCTGGATAGCTACACTTATGGTTTCCGCCTCTGGTCGGCCAAATTCTATCCTGAGGCGCAGGTGCAGCTGCAGGATACCGTTGCTAAATATCCGAAGGATTCGGTTGCCAGCCGGGCGCAAAACCTGCTCGGTCGCGCCTATCTGGATGACAAGAAGCCAGCGATTGCAGCCAAGCT
>CAMLFF010000116.1 GCA_946479185.1 uncultured Sphingobium sp. | reverse complement strand
CTCGACGGCCTGCCGAGCAGAGGGGTGAATCCGAAATTCTATCACGTCGCCGACTTCGAGGCCCGCGCCCTGAAGTTCGTCACGCTGCCGGAGCTCGCCCTCGCTTTGCGGATGATTCCCGCGGATGCATACTTTTGGTTGGAAAATGAAGGCTTAAACGAGGCCATGCCGGGGCTTTGGGCTAGGGATGTATTGGCAATGATTGGCGCGCGCTCGGTCCACACCCAAGATCCCGCAGAATCCTGAGTTTCGTAGCAATTGCGGAGTCCGAGCGGAACAATCTCGCAAGCCTCACTCGCCAGCCGTTGAGCCACTTTACCTGTCCAGAAAATCAAACTTGAGCCACTTATGCTGGAAAGAGCGAAAATGGCTCAAACGGAAATATCTAGCCTTTTCAATGCGGTTAGCTGAGCCAGTCTAAACGACATTCCGACAATCTTCAGTCTGGCAAGTCTCTCGCGAGTTCGTCGCAGCGTAACGCGCCGGTCCAGGCGGTTTAGACCCTTCATTCCACATAAGCCGTTGATCGATCATTGACATTTCCATGATCGCTATGCCTCTAAGTGGCATGGGTTCGCAGTGCATCGCCTCGGAGCGGGGCTGCGTCGGTTCGGGATGGGATGAGCATGGCAGAGGCGGCGGCGCGGACTATTGACATTGAAACGGTGCTGGATCGCCCGCTCGGCGCGTGGCGCTGGTTTGTGTTTGGGCTGTGCGGGCTCATCATGGCGATCGAGGGCTTCGACATGTATATGCTGGGCGCCATCGTTCCGGCGCTGGCGGCGGGGCTGGCTGTTGAGCCTCCGGCAATCTCCGCCGTTTTCGTCGCGCAGGGCATCGGGCTGGCGCTTGGCTACACCATGATCGCGCCGCTTGCCGACAAGGTTGGGCGCAAGACGGTCATCCTGGCCTGCATATTGGGCTTCGGCCTGGTCACGCTGGCGACGGCTATTGTCACGACCTTGACGATGGTGTCGATCCTGCGGCTGATCGCTTTCGCCTTTTTCGGCGGCATTACGCCTAATGTGATTTCGCTCGTGGCCGAGATGGCGCCGCAGCGGGCGCGGCCACGGCAGATCATTCTCGTGACCGCCTGCTTTGCGCTTGGCGCAGCATCGGGCAGTGCGCTGGCGCCAATCATCGTGGCGCAGCTTGATTGGTGGGGCGTGTTTCTCGCGGGCGGGCTTGCGCCTTTGATCCTGCTGCCTTTTCTGTTCTTCCTGCTGCCGGAATCGCCGCGTTTTCTGGTGATCGCCAATCGCCCGATCGAGCAGATCAACCGCGTGCTGCGCCGGATCGCCCCACAGGCCGAACTCGGCACGAGCTATATGGTCGATGAGCCGATGAGCAGCAAATCATCGTTCAAGGCGCTCTTTACGGAGGGCCGGTTGGCGATGACTTTGCTGTTCATGCTGGCGGGCGGCATGATGATGTTCGTCGGCAATATCGTGGCGAGCTGGGCGCCGACCTTCTGGCATTTGCAGATGGGCTTTCCGATGGCGCAGGCGGCGGGGCTGTTTGCGCTTTCCTCCGTTGGCGCGATTGCGTGGCCGCTGCTGATGATCCTGCTCGTCAACTGGATCGGGCTGCGCAAGGCGCTGATGATCTGCTTTACGGCGGGCGGGCTTTGCATGCTGGCCTATATGGTGCGACCGTTCACGCCGCTGCTGGCGGGGTTCATGGCGGTCACCTATGGCGCCTTCGTGGTGGGCGCGATCAGCGGGCTCTATGCCTTCGTCTCCGCCTCATACCCCACGCAAATCCGCGCGACAGCGCTTGGCTGGACGTCGGGGGCGGGGCGTCTGCTCGCGATCATCGGCCCGGCGACGGGCGGCTGGCTGCTGGCCGAGGATATCGGGCCGACGGGTGTTGCGATTGCCTTTGGCGCGCCCCTGCTGATCGCGGCGCTGGCCGTTGCGTTGGTGCGGAACAGGGCGGCGGGTTAAGCCGCCGCGCCCTTATCGTTCCGAGAGATAATAGCGGTCGAGCGCGCTCAGATCGTCCGCAAGCTCATAGACGATCGGCTGGCCGGTGGGGATCTCCAGGCTGGTGATCTCGTCATCCGGGATGTTGGAGAGGTGCTTGACCAGTGCGCGCAGTGAATTGCCGTGGGCGGAGATGAGCACGCGCTTGCCTGCCTTCAGGTCCGGCGCGATCGTGCCCTCCCAATAGGGCAGCACGCGGGCGATGGTATCCTTGAGGCTTTCCGTCGCGGGGATGGGGATGCCTGCATAGCGGCGATCCTTGGAGAGATCGAACTCGCTGCCTGCTTCCAGCGGCGGCGGTGGCACGTCGAAGCTGCGACGCCAGATCTTCACCTGATCATCGCCATGCTTTGCGGCCGTCTCGGCTTTGTCGAGGCCCGTGAGGCCGCCATAATGGCGCTCATTGAGGCGCCAGTCCTTCTCGACCGGCAGCCAGAGCCGCTGCATGGATTCCAGGGCGAGATTCAGCGTCTTGATCGCGCGGGTCTGGAGCGAGGTGTAGCACTGGTCGAAATCCAGGCCCTTGGCTTTCATCAGCTCGCCAGCGGCGACAGCTTCAGCCGCGCCCTTCTCCGTCACGTCCACATCCCACCAGCCGGTGAAACGGTTCTCAAGGTTCCAGCTGGATTGGCCGTGGCGAAT
Source organism: uncultured Sphingobium sp. (assembly GCA_946479185.1). The sequence goes on along the minus strand of CAMLFF010000116.1, from coordinate 6,464 downwards.
GAGAACGAGCGTGGGCATGAGAGGACTCCGGTCTGGCTGCGGTTCCGCGCCTGATAACGCGATTTAACGCGAGCGCAATGTGCAGATGATCGGGATTAGCTCAGACGTTGATGGGTGAAGCAGCGCGACCGCGGGCGCGCAGCGTTTCCAGCAGGGTCTGATAATGGGTGACATAGCTTTGGTGGGCGGCTTTCTCGTCAGGATGCATTGCGGTGCTTGCGGCTGCTTGTGATTGACGAAGTTGCTCCTGCAGAAAGTCCAAATCCAAAAGCTTGTTCATGTCATCCTCTCGTTTCTCGACCTCAGAATTCACCTGCTAAGCGAAAGTTCCGGCAAATGCGGTAAGATGATTTTCACCATCTAGATGGCGTGCAAGCTGGCTGGTGCGATGGCCCTGATGCTTGGCTGAGCGGCCTTGTTCACAGGCGGACAATCGGCCATGAATGCAGCTTGCAACGCTGATTATCGAGGACCAAGACGATGGCGATTTCCCGCACTGTGCATATTCATCAAGGGCCGGGCGGTCCGTTTGAATCCATGATCGTGGGCGATGCGGATGCGGGCACGCAGCCGGGGCTGCTGCTGTTCCCCAACTTCTTCGGCACCAAGGAATGGGATTTCGCCAAGGCGGAGACGCTGGCAGCGCAGGGCTATAAGGTGCTGGTGGTGGACTTTTACGGGCAGGGCAAGCGGGGCCATGACATGGCGAGCTCGGGCGCGCTCCTGCATGATTTTATGGCGGATCGCAGCGTTGTGAAACGCCGGGTGCTGGATGCGCTGGTGGAGTTGAAGGCGCTACCGGGCGTAGATGGCGAGAAGCTTGGCGCAATCGGCTTTTGCGCAGGCGGAAAATGCGTGCTCGATCTGGCTCGGGCGGGGGGTGAGATCAAGGCGGGCGTGGTGTTCCACGGCGTCTACGACGCGCCGCCATTCCCCAACGCCGCCATCACGGCCAAGCTGATGATCTGCGATGGCTGGAACGACAATCTCTGCCCGCCCGAAGCGAAGGTCGCGCTTTGCAAGGAGCTGACGGAGGCGGATGTGGACTGGCAGTTCCTCAGCTACAGCCGCACGGGCCATGCCTTCACCGCCGATGACATGCCGCTGAATGAAGAGCGGACCTTCGGCTTTGAGCCGGAGACCAATCGGCGCAGTTGGAAGGCGGCGATGGACTTTTTGGGTGAGGTGCTGGGCTGAGGGAAGCCGCGCCGACCCTTGACGTTAATCTGCCGCGGCTCTCGCGGGCGCAGTTGCTGCGGCTGCAGTGCCCGGGACGGTAAAGAGCACGCGAACCGATCGAACATAACTTATAGGGCGTCCATCACTCGCTCTTGCTGGCATCGGATCCCAAATCTTTGGAAGTTCTGCGCATGCAACCTGAGACAAATCAGCTAGTGCCTTAGGCAGCTTCTTCGTCTGATAGCCTGATTGAGAAATAGCAGACTGACGCTTTGGGACGGCGCATGAGTGCAAGTCGCCCTGCTCATTAATCTCTACATCAATTACCGTCTCTTGCTGGGGTGAGTATTGCTTGGGGAGATGTGAAACCTCTAGGATATAATCAGGTCCGGTTCTGAATATGTGGCTCTTTGGTTCAGCTGCAATGACATTCAGTATCCTCTCTATGAGGCCATAAGTAGGCTCACCGAGAGAATTCAGCGCGGGCCGGTATCGGAACTCCTGCTTGACGTATGAACATACCGCACCATCAAGCTTTTGATTGCCGGAGCTAACTAGGACCGTGCATCTCTCGGGCTTGCCAAGCGGCGAAATCAACACCTCGAAAAAGGTGCTGGCTGTTGCGTCAAAGTCTCCGTTCGAGACAAGTTGCCACCAGTCGTGTTCGAGGAAGCTGGAATGGATTTGTTCCGCCCGCTGTGGGCCTTCCGCCGCGGCGACCAATGCAAGTGCCAAAGCGATGGACATCAAACCTCCCCAACCATCTCCGCCAGCGTCGCGAGGCAATCGCGGCCCAATTGCATGGATCGCTCCGGGCTCCAGCCCTGCGCGGCATCCGGCAGGTCGTCATTATCCTTGAACGGCATTTCCAGCGTCATGGCCACGGCGCCGAAGCGCTCCGCAATCTGTGCGGTGGCCATTGAGAGGTTTGCTTTGCCGGGGCGCGACTCCGGGTAGCCGAGGCGCGTCTGGAAATCTGGGGTGCGGATGGCGAGTGTGTCGCGATAGTGGCGGAACAGGCGCAACTGCTCATCCTTGATTGAAGGTATTCCTTCGAACCCCGCGAGGAACACGGCGGGGATGGCTTCATCGCCATGCACATCCATGAAGAAGGCGACGCCGGTTTCGTCCATGCGATCACGCACGCACAGCGCTTCTGGCGCGCGCTCGGCGGTGGGCGCGTGCCACTCGCGGTTGAGGTTTACGCCAGCGGCATTGGTGCGCAGATGGCCGCGATAAGAGCCGTCCGGGTTCATGTTCGGCACGATGTAGAAGCGGCAGGCTGCGCGCAGCTTGCGGGCGTGGGGATTGGCGGGATCGGTGAGCATGTCCAGCGCGCCTTCCATCCACCATTGCGCCATCGATTCGCCGGGATGCTGGCGTGCGATCAGCCAGACGGGCTTGTCGCCGGTGCCAAGCTCAAGGCAGTCGATGGGGCGGCCATCGAGGCTCAGGCCAAGCTGGCGCAACGTGACGCCCTCGCAGGCGGCGGCCTGCGCGACGAGATCATGGTGCCGCTCCTGCGAGTAGGGCGCGAAATAGGCGAACCATGCGGCGTCGCCTGAGAGTGTGTAATCGATGGTGAGCGTGCCGCCTGCGTGCGCCGCGTCATAGCTGGAAGTGGCGCGGTTCCATGTCTCGCGATCCTCGGAGACGCAGGCATTGTAGGCGGGCCAGCCATCGGGATAGGCCGATGCGCCCAATCCCGTGATGCGCAGCGTGAGTCGCGTGCCAGCGGCGGCGGCGGCGCGGAAATGGAACCATTGGAAGAAATCGCTCTGATGATCCTTGTGGATCGAGAGCGTGGCGGTGCTGCCATCAATCGATTCGACGGCGATGTTGCCGCTATCGAACGCGCTGTTGATGAGCAGGGGTGAGCTTGTGTGGGTGCCGGTCATTTCACCGTGATAGTCTCACCGGACTGGCCGGGGAAGCCCTGGAGCAGCGCATCGGCCAGACGACCCGCCGCGATGCCCGGCTGGGCAGCAGGCGAGCCTTCCTTGGCCTGCGTTTCGGCCCGGCCTTCCCAGAAGATGTCCGTGCTGCCGGTACGGCGTAATTGCACGCGCATGCGAGTCGCGACGATGGGCTTGGGCTTGCCGGAGAGATCGATGCCGATGCCGAGGCCCAATCCGCTGCCATAGGAGCCGGTCGATCCGCCAACGCCTACGCTCACGGGCGAGCGGCGCGCGGCTGCGGGGGAGAGTGTCTCGCGCATGAGATCAACCACGGCTTCGAATTGCGGGCGGCCTGAGGGTGCTTCCGCGGCGGTGAAGCCATTGCGGGCAAGCGCGGCGCTCACGGCGTTGGCGGTCGTGCGAAATTCCAGACTGTTCGCATCAGCCGGATTGCCGGGCACGATGGCGACCGTGCCCTGTCGGGCCACCTGTTGCGTGTGGAAGCGGGTGACGTCGATCGGGCCGGTGCTGGTCGCACAGCCGCCGACAAGGAGGGCGCCGAGGAGCATCACCGGAGTCGCCGCCAGCCTTGCGAATTTGCGCTGTTGTTTGAAAGCCGTCATCGCCATTGCATCCTCATCCATCTCTTCTCTCGACAATGCCGTAACGGTCAGCAAAGTTGCATGAACGCGGCCAATTGGGCGCGGCAGGGCCTAAAAGCGTGCACCAGCGCCTTGACTTTGATCACCCCGCCCCATAGAGGCGCGACTTCGAATTTTCCGTCACGCAGAATCATTTGGACCCGATCATGAAGATCCGCAACTCACTCAAGTCCCTCAAGGGCCGTCACCGCGATAACCGCGTGATTCGTCGTCGTGGACGCACCTATGTGATCAACAAGACCCAGCCGCGCTTCAAGGCACGTCAGGGCTGATCCATATGTGAAGACGAGTCGCTCCGCGCGGCTCGTTGGATGAATAGCTAACGCCCGGTCAGTTTCTGGCCGGGCGTTTTGGCGTTTGCTTGGGATGGGGTTGGAGAGCGCTGTTAGTCTACGAGGCGGCAATCGTTCAGGCTGCTCGAAACAATGTTAATATTGCAGTGAAGGGCCGTGGGAGCATTTTTCGAAAATTTCCCACGGCAACATTTGATTTGATGAGTTAGAGCAATCGCCCTGAGCCTGATACCCGCTCGAATTCGCGACGGTGCCATTGCAAATACTGATGATTGCTAGCTTGGAGATTTACTTTCATCCCCTGCTTTAAGCCGCAGATTTCGAGCGTGCTGGGAGAAAGGGTTGAACAAGTAAGTACTCTACTGTCGTCGTCAAAAGTTATCAGATGGCGATCGAATAATGCATCTATTGTTGCAGCCAGTAAGATGCCATTCGCGGGATCCAGGCGTTCCTTGTTACTGGAAGCACTCCAAGGCTTTATGTGCGACGCTCGCAATGCCGCCGACACATCTAAAGATGTAAGGGCGCACTTCCCTCCCCAAATTTCGATAAGTGAGGCTCGAAATCCGCCCTGTCCGAGGCGAGCATTAACTAGTCGCTGTTTAGTTGTCTCATCTGCTTCAGAAGCCAGCACTTCTTGGATGTCTGTTGCAGCATCAGAAACCTCGAGATGAGGCTTCAATACAATTTCAAACCCCAAATTTGCGAGCGGGGTATTTGTGCCGGGTCCTCCACCCGGTAGCGAGGTTTCGTCTCCTGCGAGTTCTCTGGCAATTCGTAGCACCGCCTTGGGAGCGAAGCGCTCGCCTGTCTTCGGGTCAATGATGTCCCACTTGGTGGAAGGAATATTCCCAGCCGGAAGCCCATCCCTTCTAATTACCAAAAAGGCGTTTTCGACATCATGCTGAGTGATGCTACTCATTAAACTTCACCTACCGGCAAATAAAGCTCCCCACCCTTCTCCCTGAACCGCTCGCTCATCTCTTCCATGCCCTTGAGCGCAGCAGCCTTGCTTGCGGCTGCAGTTTCCGACCCCGTCGGGCCAGTCGCGATGAAGCCCTCGACGCCCTGATTCTGCTTGGCGGCAAAGTCGCGTACTTCCTGACTGATCTGCATCGAGCAGAATTTCGGCCCGCACATGGAGCAGAAATGCGCGGTTTTGGCGCCTTCGGCTGGCAGGGTCTGGTCGTGATATTCCATCGCCGTGTCAGGATCGAGTGAGAGGTTGAACTGGTCGCGCCAGCGGAACTCGAACCGCGCCTTGGAGAGGGCATTGTCGCGCACCTGCGCCGCTGGATGCCCCTTGGCGAGATCGGCTGCGTGCGCCGCCAGCTTGTAGGTGACGACGCCGACCTTCACATCGTCGCGGTCGGGCAGGCCCAGATGCTCCTTGGGCGTGACGTAGCAAAGCATGGCCGTGCCATACCAGCCGATCATGGCCGCGCCGATGCCGCTGGTGATATGATCATAGCCCGGCGCAATGTCAGTCGTGAGGGGGCCGAGCGTGTAGAAAGGCGCCTCGCCGCAGACCTGCAATTGCTTGTCCATATTCTCCTTGATCTTGTGCATCGGCACATGGCCGGGGCCCTCGATCATCACCTGAACATCCTGCTTCCAGGCGCGGTGGGTCAGCTCGCCCAGCGTGTACAGCTCGGAGAATTGCGCTTCGTCATTGGCATCGGCAATCGAGCCGGGGCGCAGGCCATCGCCGAGTGAATAGGCGATGTCATAAGCCTTCATGATCTCGGTGATGTCGTCGAAATGCTCGTAGAGGAAGCTCTCCTTATGATGCGCGAGGCACCATTTCGCCATGATCGAGCCGCCGCGTGAGACGATGCCGGTGACGCGCTTGGCGGCCATCGGGATATAGCCCAGCCGCACGCCTGCATGGATGGTGAAATAATCCACGCCCTGCTCGGCCTGCTCGATGAGCGTATCGCGGAAGATTTCCCACGTCAGCTCCTCAGCCACGCCGCCGACCTTCTCCAGCGCCTGATAGATGGGCACGGTGCCGATGGGTACGGGCGAATTGCGGATGATCCACTCGCGCGTATCGTGAATGTTGCGACCGGTGGAGAGGTCCATCACCGTGTCCGCGCCCCAGCGGATCGACCAGACCATCTTGTCGACCTCATTGGCGACGTCGGATGCGACGGCTGAGTTGCCGATGTTCGCATTTATCTTCACGAGGAAGTTGCGCCCGATTGCCATCGGCTCGCTCTCGGGGTGATTGACGTTGTTGGGGATGATGGCGCGACCGCGGGCGATCTCATCGCGCACAAATTCCGGCGTCACATAATCGGGGATGGAGGCGCCGAAGCTCTCGCCATCGCGGATATATTCGGCAAGGCGCTCGCGGCCCAGATTTTCGCGCTCGGCCACATATTCCATCTAGATCGGAAGAGCACACGTCTGAACTCCAGTCACTTCCT
>CAMLFF010000115.1 GCA_946479185.1 uncultured Sphingobium sp. | reverse complement strand
AGCAGCAGGACGCCCCGCCACACGGTTCTGAGGAGAAGCGAGGGGCGGGGCGCTGTGTGCATAATGACCTCTTACTTGGCCTGGAAGGTCGCGAAGGTCTTGGCCCCGCTTTTATCGACCAGCGCGACGACCAGCTTGGCGCCCTTGGCGGGCTTGAAGCCCGGTGCGCTCAGCTTGTTGCCGCCTGCGGGCTTGAGGATGGCTTCGCTCTTTTTGCCTGCCGCCGTCTGGGTCAGCTTGGCGGTGAAGGCCGCAGCGGCCATCGGCTCATCTTCTTCGCTGAGGTAAACGTCCACGCCCTTGGGGCCTGAGACGAGCTCGAACATCGTTTCGCCGGTCATCTGGACCATGCCGCCATGTTGCGGCTTCATGCTGCCATGGGCGTGCAGCAGGGTGGGTGCGGCGAAGAGGGCGAGGGCGGTTAGCCCCGTGCGGAAGAGATTGATGGTCATGGCTATTCTCCGGATGAGGGGAAGATCGTCAGTCCGAACTTATTCCGGCAGATGCGGGAGCACGAAGCCGAGCGAGGCGCGATGCTCTTCATGATCGACCTTCTTGTCGGTCGTGTCGGCGACGTAGATGGCCATGAGCACATTATTGCCCTGATTGCGGATCTTGACGGTTGCGGTGCCATCAGCGGCAGTCTTTGGGGGAGCGACCTCATCGGGATCATTCACATAATCCTGCATGACGGTGGCGCCTGCGATTGGCTTGCCCTTGTAATAGACGCGCACCTTCATGGACTCGCCCATCTTCTGGGGAATGGCGGCTTCGACAGGAATGATCTGCAGGCCATGCGTGGGGATGAGCGGCACGGGCTTTGTCGGCATCTGCGTGAGATAGACGGCATATTTGAAATTATGCTCGGCGAGCGACGCCGTGGGCACTTCATCGCGGCCCTTATTGTGCCACTCGCCATCGGGCGTTTTGCTCCAATAGCCATAGTCCATCACGGCAGCGACCGCCGCAACCGGCTCCTCGCTATCCACCACGGGGATCGGCCCGGCGGCGCGCAGGCTGGTGGTGACGGGCGCCCAGTCGCTATCATAGCCGGTGACGCTCGTGATGAGCGGCAGGCGCTTGACGGCATCCAGATCGTCTGCGCCCACGCCATAGATCATGGCGACCTGCTTGGCGCGCTGGGCGAACCAGATGCCATGAGCGCTGGCCGGAAGGGCTATAGCGGCGAGCGTGACCGCGCCAATGGTGGCGGTCGCAATGCGGTGAAAGGCCATGCGCAAACTCCTGTTCGGGTGAAACATTCTGAGGAGGAGGCTATGCCTAGGGGACGACAGAAAATGTCGAAGATGAGATGATGGTGCGCTGAATATCTCGAAAGCAGAGGGGAATGTTGGACTTCTCAACTGTGCAGGGTTGCGACCAATAAATGAGGCCGATCAGAAATCGGCGACCTCGATTTTCTGGCCGGGCATGAAGCGTTCAAGGCGATAGGGGCGTGGATCGACAATCGGAGGGTGACCGCTCGCAATATCGGCAATCAGATGGCCCGCGCCGGGGCCGATGCCGAAGCCATGTCCGCTGAATCCTGCTGCCAGGATGAGGCCGGGAACGGAGGGCGCTTCACCGATGATGGGAACGCCATCGGGCGTGCTGTCGACGAAGCCAGCCCAGCTTGCGACCAGGGGCGCGGTGCCAAGATCGGGGATGAGCTTTGCCGCGCGCTTCTTTGTGAGGCGGACTGTTTTGGGGTCGGCGACAGGATCGAGGATGCGCATGGCTTCCATCGGCGTTGGCTGATCGAGCTTCCAGTGCGACATGCTCTCATGTCCCGCGCGCAGCCCCTGCAATCCGCCCGGCGAGAGCGCGCCCCAGCGGCGCATGAACATGGGGATGAACTCGCGGGAATAGCGCAGGAATTGCAGTGTGGGATCGACCTTGGCGCGGCCACTGATCGCGAGCGTGTGAACACCGCTGCCGCGCCGCGTGATGGAGAGCGCCTGTCCGTAAAAGGCGTCCGGAAGCGTGAGTGCGCTGCTGGAGACGGCGAGAATGGTCTGGCGCACGGTGGCTTGCGGGAAGCTGATGCCGAGCTGGCGGCAGAAGGATGAGGCCCATGCGCCGCCTGCCTGAATGGCGATGGGCGTGCGGATCGTGCCTTTCTCGGTTATGACGCCGCTGACCGCGCCGCCGGTCGTCTCGATACCGCGTGCGGCGCAGCCCTGATGGAGCGTGCCGCCGAGCGCCATGAAGGCCTTGGCGACAGCAGGCGCTGCGAGGCCGGGATTGGCGATGCCATCATTTTTGGAAAGGACGCCGCCCTTCCAGCGCTGGTTGGTGAAACCGGCGCGCTGGGTTGCCTCATTGCTGTCGAGCATTCTGGTTTCGACGCCCACTGAGCGCGCATATTTGCCCCAGGTCGCCCAGGTCTCCAGATCGGCATCATCATTGCTGACATAGAAGAGGCCGCAGCGGCGGAACTCTGTATCCTCGCCGCTGTCGATGCCGAACTTTTCCCACAGATCGAGCGACATGGTGGCGAGGGGAAGCTCGCGGGAATCGCGGTTCTGCTGGCGGCACCAGCCCCAGTTGCGGCTCGATTGTTCGCCAGCGACCACGCCCTTCTCGACCAGCGCGACCTTAAGCCCGCGCTGCGCGAGATAATAGGCTGTGAACGTGCCGATGATGCCGGCGCCGATGACGACGACATCGGCTTGGGCAGGGAGCGCTGGCGAGGATTCGATGAAGCGCAGTGGTGCAGGCATTTGGATTGATTCCCGGTAGCGAGGGGTTAGGCGAAGCCGAGGATGGACTTGATCTCTAGATATTCTTCGAAGCCGAAGGCGCCATATTCGCGGCCATTGCCGGAGCGTTTATAGCCGCCGAAGGGCGCGTGCGGATCCCATGCGGGGTAGTTGATATGGACCTGGCCGGTGCGGATTTGGCGGGCGACGTTGCGCACCTGGTTCATGTCCGTGCCCTGCAGATGTCCGCCAAGGCCGAACACGGTATCATTGGCGATGGCGATCGCCTGCTCGACATCATCATAGGGCAGGATGGCGAGGACGGGGCCGAATATCTCCTCCTGCGCGATGCGCATGTCGGTCGTGACGTCCGAGAAGATGGTGAGGCGGGCGAAATAGCCCTCGGTAATGCCATCAGGCAGGCCGGGGCCGCCGCAGATGAGCTTGGCGCCATCCTCGATCCCGGCCGCGATCATGGTCTGCACGCGATCATATTGCGCGCGGTTGGCGATGGGGCCGAAGACGCTCTCGGCATTGGTGGGATCGCCCAGCTTGGCGGCGAGATCGTCCACGGCGGTCTTGGCCAGCGCCTCGACCTGGGCGAGGTTGGCGCGCGGGACGATCATGCGCGTGGGGGCGCTGCAGGACTGGCCGACATTGCGGAAGGCGGCGAGGATGCCGAGGGGCACGACGCGGTCGAAATCGGCATCGGGCAGGAGGAGGTTGGGGGACTTGCCGCCCAACTCCTGCGTGACGCGCTTGATGGTGGGGGCGGCGGCCTGGGCCACGAGTATGCCTGCGCGGTTTGAGCCGGTTATCGAGATCATGTCGATATCCGGATGGGCGGACATGGCTGCGCCGACCTCTGGCCCGGTGCCGTTGACGAGATTGAACACGCCAGCTGGTGCGCCTGCATCATGCATGATCTGCGCGAACATGAGCGCGCTGAGCGGGGAGAGCTCGCTGGGCTTGAGGACGACCGTGCAACCGGCGGCGAGCGCGGGCGCGACCTTGGCGGTGATCTGGTAGAGCGGCCAGTTCCACGGCGTGATGAGGCCGCATACGCCGATCGGCTCGCGCACGATGGCGGTGGTGCCGCGCATGGTGAGGAATTCATAATCCTGCAGCACATCGATAGCGGCGCGGACATGGGCTGCGGCGAGCGGGATATGGGCGGCGCGCGCATGGCTGATGGTTGCGCCCATCTCCAGCGTGAGCGTCTGGGCCAGCGTCTCGGCGCGTTCGAGGATCAGGGCGTGGATGCGCTCCAGCAGGGCGAGCCGCTCGGCGACGGGCGTGGCGGCGAAGGCTGGGAAGGCTTTGCGGGCGGCGGCGACGGCACGGTCGAGGTCTGCCGCGGTGCTGGCGGTTACTTCTGCGATGGTCTGACCGGTTGCGGGGTTGACGACGGGGAGTGTCTCGCTGCCTGACGCGGGCGTCCACGCGCCGCCGATATAGGCGCAATCCAGCCGGAGCTTGGCGATGTCTGCGAGGGCGGTGGTCATTTTATGAGATCCTGAAAACGATAATAAGCGCCGACGATGGGGAGGAACCAGGGCTTGCCGAAGTAGCCCGGAATGGCGGGCCATTCCAATTCGCGCCAGGGGTTGAGGTCTGCGCGGCCATCCAACACTTCGGCCATGATCGCGCCCATATAGGTGGCCATGTGGGTGCCGTGGCCGCTGTAGCCCAATGAGTAAAACGTCCCATCGCGCTCGCCTGCGCGGGGCAGGCGGTCGCGGGTCATGTCGACGAGGCCGCTCCAGCAATAATCGATGCGCGTGTCCGCAAGCTCCGGAAACACGTCGAGCAGTTGTGTGCGCAGCACGGCGCCACATTCCGCATCCATTGTGGGATTGGTGCTGCTCGCAAAGCGGGCCCGGCCACCGAAGACGATGCGATTATCTGGCGTGACGCGGAAATAATTGACGAAATTGCGCGTATCGACCGTGTTGCGGCGGCGTGGGCTCATGCGATCCAGCTGCTCGGTCGAGAGCGGCTCGGTGGCGATGAGGAAGGCGCCGACGGGGACGATGCGGCGACGGAACCAGCTGAGCGGGCCTTTGACCGATGTTCCGGTCGCGAGCAGCACTTGATTGGCGCGCACGCTACCGTTGGGCGTGGTGAGCTCATGGACTTGGCCGGCTAGGCGCTTCATGCCGATCAGCGGATTATGCTCGTAGATTTTCGCGCCATGACGGGCTGCGGCTTCGGCGAGGCCGTGCCCATACATGCCCATGTGCATGTTCGCGCTCTTCTCATAGAGCATGCCGCCGAAGTAGCGATCCGACCCGATTTCATCGCGCATTTCCGAGAGGGGGATCATGCGGGTTTCGGGATCGACATCGCGGGCGAGCAGCTCTTGCGAGCGGGCGAGCTTGTCATAATGCTCCGGCTTGGCGGCGAGCTTGAGCTTGCCGACGCGGCCGAAATGGCAGTCGATCTGCTCCTCGGCGACGATGGATTCAACCTTGCTCACGCCAGCATCGAAGGCGCGATACATCATGTTGGTCCGCTCGCGCCCGAACTGGGCGAGCATCGTGCCATAATCCTGCGCGAAGCCATTGTTGCACATGCCGCCGTTGCGACCCGATGCTTCGCCCGCGACGCGGCCAGCCTCCAGCACGACGACCTTCGCGCCCTTTTTGGCGAGCGCGAGCGCTGCGGAGAGGCCGGTGAAGCCAGCGCCGACCACGGCCACATCGGCGGTCCCCTCCGGGCCGCCCTGCGCGCCGGATGCGAACGGGGCGGCACTATCGAGCCAGTAGGACATCATTTTCATGGCGACGGTCTCCACTGGGATTTAGCCGAGTGACTGGTTGGACAGGGCGAACAATGTTGCGTCCGGGCTGAGCTTTGGCGGTGAGCCGAGCGCCATGGTTGTGACCTCGCCGACCTGCGGCAGGCCGATGGTTTCAAGCCAGGAGCTAAGGCCACTGGCGAGCGTTACGTCGATCCGCACGAAGTCGCCGACATGACGGGCTGCGAGCGTTGCGATCAATGCCTTTGCGTCGGCGGCATCGCGGGCGATGACAGGTCCGATCACGACGCCGCGACCCCAGCGGCGCACGCAGGCATAGCCGGTGATCTGCTCATCGCGTTCCGTGACGATGAAATCCGCCATTGGATGAAGCGCGTTCAGCAGGGCGGTGCGATCCATGCCTGCCGCGCGCTGATCGAGCGCTTGCAGGGCCGCGCGGTCGTCCAGTGTTGCGGCGCGGATGGGAGAAGATGTTTCAATCGCAGGTGCTTGTGCGAGCACGGCCTGATGTTGATGCACGGCGCCATAGGGTTTGAAGCCGAGGCGCGTGTAAAGCAGCTCGCCTTCTTGGGTGGAGTTCAGCACGACGTTGCGGCCAGCGGCGTCGGCGAGCATCGCGTTCATCAATCGCGCGCCAATGCCTTGACGCTGCGCATCTTCTGCAACGATGATCATGCCGAGCGAGGCAAAGCCCGCTCCATAGGGCCACCACAAGGCGGTGCCGACGAGGCGACCGTCATTCTCGACTGCGAAGCCGCGCCCGAGATTGAGCGCGAAGGCCCAATCCTCAGCGCGGTAAGGCCATTGAATGGCTTGAGACAAGGAGAGTGCCTGGGCGAGATGATCCGCTGTCAATCGCATAGCTTCGCCTTGAGCGGGCTTGGCGAGCGAATGATCAGAGGCGTTCTTCATTGCGGGCGGTCATCCAAAAATCGATTTAGCGCAGGCGGTGACGGGCCCTTCTACAGGCCATAATCGCGATCATTAAGCCAGTTTGCCTTGGCACCATCTCCCGAATATTCTGCCGATGTGCAGCGCTCATGCGGCTTCGCCCGCCCGGCACGATAGATGCTGCTGCGTCCATCGCGCCGGGCGCGGGGGTTTATGCCATCAGCCAACCGGACGCTGGGTCGCGTAGATTTTCTTCACATGCTCTTCGCTCAGCCATGCGCAGCCATCGCCCCGTACGAACAGGCAGGTATCGCCAGCGGAAAAGCTGACAGAGCCGTGCTGGTCGGTGAAGCTGACCTTGCCTTCGAGCAGATACATCAGCTCGACCTGCCGATACGGGATCTGGCGGCGATGATAGGGTGTCGAATCCCAGATGCCGCAGACAAACTCTGTGTTGGCGGATAGATAGTCGCTGTGATTGCGGCATGACGGAACCGGGCCGAGGAGATTTTCGGTTGCTGGCGGACTGGACGGCGTGAGTGGGGCGTCCAGATCGATCAGCACGGGTGCGGTTGCGCTCCCGATGGCCTGCGTTGGTGCAGCATAGATGATCGCCAGCAGATCGTCCGATGCGCGCCAGCTGAAGCTGGAGCCGATGGGCAGCACAGCGGCGTTGGCGGGTTCAATCACCACGGTGCCGCTGCTGCTTTCGATTTCAAGGCGACCCTCAAGGACGAGGACGCACTCATCTGCCGCGAGTGCATCGACGCGGCCTTCGCCACGCAATGCGATGGCGGCGACCTGTGCCTTATCGTCAGCAAAAGCCGGTGCGGCGCGGCCGTTCAGCCAGTCGCTCGATGGCTTTGTTCCGGCCGCATAGGCGCGCACGTCCACAACCGCCGCGACCTTCTGATCAAGTAGATCGCTCACAGCCCGACCAGACCGGGCAAGGCGCCCAGATTGGGCAGATCATGAACTTCATAATAGCTGTTGAGCGGCTCATGCCCGCGATTGATGAAGGCCTTCATCTTGATGCCGATGTCATAGGCGGTCATCATATCGTAGCGGAAGCTGGAGGAGGTGTGCAGCACATCCTCTGGGCCGCAGCCAAGCGTATCGAACATATATTCGAAGGCGCGCATGCGGGGCTTGTAGGCCTGCGCCTCTTCCGCCGTGCAGACTGTGTGGAAGGGGGCTTCGAGCTTTTCCACGCTGAAGGGGATGAGATCGATCATCGAGTTGGACAGGATGACGAGCGGGATTTCGCCAGCGATCTTCTTGAGCGGCTCGACCACATCGGGGTGCGGGTTCCAGGTGGGGACGGCGGCATAAAGTGCCTCGCCATCGCTATCGCGATATTCGATGCCAGCACGCTTGCACGAACGCTGGAGCGCTTCTGCGACGACGTCCTTGTAGGGGCGCCATGCGCCGAGCACGCCATCGAGGCGATAAGCCGAGAAATATTCGACAAAGGCATCCATTGCCGCGCCGGATACGCGGTCTGCATACACCTCGCGGGCGACAGGGGCCATGTCAAATCTGATGAGCGTGCCGTAGCAATCGAACGTGATGAACTTCGGTTTCAGGACCGGCATATGACCCCCTAAGGTGAATGATGACGTTGGTTGGTGTTAGCTTCGTTCAGACGGATGAGACTAGCGGCGTTCACGACTGGAATACGCTAATCTTATCCCCCGACCTGGATGGCTGCCCTTTATCATGATGCGGTGGCGGCATGATCTACCGTGAGTGGCGATATAGGCCGTTGTACAGCGGGCGGAGGAGGGGTGCTGAATTTTCGGGATGCTGACAGGGGGGCGGGAAGCTGCTATGCGGCGCTGATGCCTCGTGTCCTCAGCCTCTTTATCGGCCTGGCGCTCCTGCTTTCGATGGGGGTGAGCGCGGCTGCGCATATGAGCGAGCAGCTTTGCATCACGGGCGTGGAAGCAGCGGCGGTTGAGGCGGTGCATGTCGATCGCGAGGGCGATCCGGCGCCGACTGACAATGAGCCGGGTTATCCCCATCATCATGGCGGCTGTCATGGCCATCATGTGGCGATGACGCCGAGTGCGGATGGGCAAGCGGCGCAGGTTTTGCTGACATCGATAGTCAATCCCGCCTCCGTGTCTGCGGTGGCGGCTCATCTTGCGGAGAGTGCCCTGAGGCCTCCGATCGCCTGACGTTCGCCCGCGCCGGCGTGAAGCCGGTTGCGATTGCAACGTCAGGAGCATCACATCATGAATCAGATTTTTGCGGCCATGCTGGCCGTCTCGGCTTGCGCGAGTGTTGCGCAGGCTCAGGCACAAACTCAGTCGGGCAGTTTGCCTGCTGGGGTGGGACACTTATCGATCGAGCAGGCGCGCGAGCTGGCGCTGGCCAATGCGCCGGGAGTTGGCGCGGCGGATGCAGGGGTGCGGGCCGCTGAGGCTGGGCGCCGTGTCGCGGGGTTGAGGCCTAACCCGTCGATCGATGTCGAGATCGAGAATGTCATCGGCTCGGGCGGTTATAATGGCTTCAGCAGCGCTGAGACGACGCTGAGCATGGGGCTGCCGCTGGAGCTGGGCGGCAAGCGAGGCGCGCGCATTGCCGTGGCGGAGACGCAGACAGAGCGCGCTCGGCTGGGCATTGCCATGGCGCGGGCGGATACGCGGATGCGGGTGACGCAGGCGTATAATGACGCCGTGGCGAGCGAGCGGCGGCTGGTCATTTTGCGCGAGCAGCAGGCGATTGCGCAGGAGGTGTTGCGGGC
>CAMLFF010000114.1 GCA_946479185.1 uncultured Sphingobium sp. | reverse complement strand
GAGATCACAGGAAGTGACTGGAGTTCAGACGTGTGCTCTTCCGATCTCCTTCATTCGCGGATCGCGCCCCCAGCGCGAAATCTTGCCGCGCATCGAGCTGCCGCTGGTGTCGATCATCGCCGAGCGGGACATGGTGAACTTCACCTTCGTGCGCACCGAGAAAGACGGTGATGGCAAAAGCTATCACACCAGCTGGTTCGACCTGTTCCGCATCGAGAATGGCAAGATTGTGGAGCATTGGGACCCGGCGATGAAGAGCCCGGCCATGCTGAAACTCGACCCCAATGAGAATAAGGTCGATCGCTAGCACGGGCGCTGGCTCGGACAGAGTCAACGATAACGAATGATATTAATTTTCCGCCCTCCCCTTGCCTCTCTTCATAACGTTCGTTATTATTTCCTCATGACCAGCCACCGGTTTCGCGGGCTAGAGTCGAGTGAAGGAGAGGTCTGCCATAGGGCGTTCGACCTTAACCGCGTGAGGCGATGACAGTGGCGGCTAAGCCCTGATCGCAGCATGATGGTGGTTGGCGATGCAGGCGCTCCCTTGAGTGATTGGGGAGGAAACTATGTCTAAGAATCTGTTGCTAACGATCCGGGCTGGCGTTGCCATTGGCGCGATGGTCTGGTCGATCACCACCCCTGCCCTGGCGCAGGAAACAACCGCAAATGCAGCCGCGCAAGCCGATGAGGGTATCAAGGATATCATCGTCACCGCGCAGTTCCGCAATCAGAGCGTGCAGGAAGCACCGCTCGCCATCACCGCAGTCGATGCCTCGCTCATGGAAGCGCGTAGCCAGACCTCGGTCGAATCCGTAGCCCAGCGCGCGCCAAGCGTGACCTTCTCCGCTGGCGGTCAGGGCGGTGGCGCACAGACTGCAGCGGTCAACATCCGCGGCATCGGCGCGACCGACTTCCAGTTCCCGAACGAGCCGGGTGTCGGCATCTATATCGATGACGTCTATTATGGCATCAGCTCTGGCGCGGCGTTCGATCTGGTGGATCTGGACCGCATCGAGATCTTGCGTGGGCCCCAAGGCACGCTCTCTGGCAAAAACTCCATCGGCGGCTCGATCAAGCTATTCTCACGCCGTCCTAATGACGATCCGGACGCTTATGTCGAAGCCTCCTACGGCTCCTTCAATCGCGTCGGCCTTCGCGGCGCGACGAACATCACGCTTGCGCAGGACAAGTTGTATGCGCGCATTTCCGGCCTTGCCCGTCATGTTGATGGCTTCTTCAAGCGCCTCGATTATGGCTGCAAGAATGGCGTTGCCGCGCCGGGCGGCACCTTCGCTTCCCCTGCCGATGATTGTGTGATCGGCACCGAGGGCGGCCAGAATATCTATGCTGTGCGCGGTGCGCTGCGCTGGATCGCGTCCGACAAGATCGAGAACAACCTGATCGCCGACTTCACGCAGGATAGCTCCGAGGCATCGCCTGGCAAGGCGCTTTTCATTCCCATCATCGGCGGCCGCAATTATCTA
Organism: uncultured Sphingobium sp.; assembly: GCA_946479185.1. The sequence goes on along the minus strand of CAMLFF010000114.1, from coordinate 7,687 downwards.
ACTGCGCCGAACAGCTATACCAGCTACGCCAATTATACCGGCCTGCCCGGCACGGCCAATCAATATACCAACAAGGGCGAGAGCAATCTGCGCAGCTGGGGCGTTTCCAACACGCTCGACATCACCCTGTCCGACATGTTCTCGCTGAAATCGATCACCGCCTATCGCTACGCCAAGGGCGCCAGCTCCTGGGATGCGGACAATTCGCCTGAGGATCTCTCGAACAATGCAGGCGCTTTCCTGCACGAGCAGTTCACGCAGGAATTGCGCCTCTCGGCCAACTTTGGTGACTTCCTCGATCTCACCACGGGCGCTTATTATTATAAGGGCGACAGCAACCAGAGCGGTCGCATTCAGGTGGGCGTCGCGGGGCTCGATTTCTTCTATGACGACCCGTTCAAGCAGACGTCCAAGTCCGCATTTCTGCACGGCGTGATCCATGCGACGAGCCAGCTCAATATCACGGGCGGCATTCGCTACACGAATGAAGAGAAGAGCTACACCTTCCACCGTATCAGCCCCATCCCCGGCGTGCCGACCGATTTCCGCGTCGCCTCGCTTGATGGACTGGTTGGCGAATTCTCCGGCAATCGCTGGGATTATCGCGTCGCGGTGGATTATGAAGTGGTGCCGGACATCCGCTTCTATGGGCAGGTGGCGACCGGCTTCAAGGGTGGCGGCGTCAATCCGCGCCCCTATCTCGCCCAGCAGCTGGTGCCTTTCTCACAGGAAACGTCGACCAGCTATGAAGCCGGCTTCAAGAGCATGTTGTTCGACCGTAAGCTTCGCCTGAACGGCGCTTATTATCATAATGATTATAAGAATTATCAGGGCCTTACCTCCAGCTGCCCGGATATCAGCCCGCCCGGCTTCCCCTTCTGCTCGGCAACCCGCAACATTGGCGATGCCAAGATTGACGGCGTTGAACTGGAATTCGATGCACGGCCAGTGCCGGGTCTCTCGATCGATGGTTCTGTCAGCTACACCGATTTCCGCTTCACCAGCGCAGCGCTGGGCAGCGGCATCATCATCGGGACGACCGAGGCGCCATTCGTCTCCAAATGGAAATATGCCATTGGTGCGCAATATGAGGCCGATCTTGGCAGCTTCGGCTCGCTGACGCCGCGCCTGGACTATACATGGCAGTCGAAGTTCGAGACGACGATCCCGAACAACATCCCGAACTTTGAGTTTGGCCGCGTGGAATCGCGCGGACTGCTCAATGCCCGCATCACCTACCGCACGCCGGACGATGCATGGGAAGCGGCGCTGGCCGTCACCAACCTCACCGACGAATTCTACTTCGTGAACAAATATGACCGCTTCGCGCAATCGGGCAACGCCTATGGCCAGCCCGGCCGCCCACGCGAGTTCATCCTCAGCCTGAAGCGGAAGTTCTAAGGCTCAGCCCAATGCATGAAAGCGCCCCGTCCACATCGGTCGGGGCGCTTTTTTATTGCGTAGTGTCAAGGCTCAGCGCGAAGTAGCGTTAGGCAGCGTGGAAGATTCGATCTGCGGCTTTTCGCACGGCACCGCTTCAAACTGCCCTTCCGGTCACGACAACTTTTGCGGACATCATCATAATCTCCGATAGGGAAGCATGCCTCATAAGCCTTCCATGCTGAGAAAGCTTCTCAGCCGCTGGTCTAGCCAGCAGGAGGCAGCATTGTGGCAGCTGACTGAGCGAAGAAGGCCCGGTCAGCGCATAGCGGGCTTTTCGAAGTCCGAACGCGTAGACGCGCGGTTTTTATGGTTAGCGAGTGTGCCGTTCGCCCCAGTGATGATCTCAGACCAAATGGGTTGGTCGCGCGGGACTTTGTGGCACGCGTGGTTTTGGTTTAGCGCTGTATGGGCAATCTCTATCGTGAGCATCGGCTTCGCTGCCTACTGGCGCGCACTTCGCCGTTCTCTCCGGCAACGGCGGTAGAGTCCGCTAACCACCCCGTTTCTATCATTCTGCGCTCCGAACCTACCCCTACAAAACCGTACATTTTCGCACGTTTGAATTTGTCCGCGCTGCCTAGAGAAACTGCACGAATTCGATCTCATGCCCTTCCGGATCGTCGACCAGCGCGACGCGGGTGCCGGGGATGTCGAAGGGCGCGCGCTTGAGCGTTGCTCCCGCTTTGATCGCCTGCGCGACCGCAGCTTCCGCATCCTGCGTGATGAAGCCGATGACGCCAGCGGCCGGACGCTGATCTTTGTGACCGCCCGTCTTCCACCTGAGCAGACCGAGCAGGAAATCATGCCCTTCCTGCCGCATCAGGACTTCCTCGAAATCGGCCTCCTCGATGCGGACATGGACCGCCATGTCGAAGGCCGCCGCGTAGAAGGCGATCATGGATTCGATATCCGCGACGTACAGCTTCACAAAGCTAAATTGCCCCGCGCTCATCGCCGCGTGAGCACCCAGCTGAATGCGGGCTCCGCAGCGGCAGCATAAGACACCGCCTCGCAACGTTCGATCCCGCCAATGGCGAGCTCTGCAAATGCTTCCGGCCAGCGCCCGCCAGCCAGCCGCGCCAGCGTAGCGAAGGATGCGCCATCGGGCGCGCAGATCGGCACCATATCGCCTGCGACGCGATGCTGGATCAGCGAGACCCGGCGATAGCCTGCCTGCCGCGCAATCTCGCGCACCATCAATTCATCAGCATGACGGGAGACGCCAAAGAAGGCGGCTGGTTTGGCGCCGAGCAAAGCCTGCATCTGCCGCACCCGGTCGCCTTCCAGCGGCTGAGCGAGACCGCCCAGCACCTGCGCCTGAGACGCAAAGCGCATGCCTGCAGCCAGGCCAGCATCGTAGAGCAGCACTGGCTGCCCTGTATGGGCCAGCGCTGGCGAGCGCAGGGTTGCCGCCGCGACCGCGACGACAGCAGCACCCGCTACAAAGCCGCGCCTCGTAACCGGCATCATTGCCCGCTCTCCTTCTTGGTCGAGAGGTAATCGGCGATCTGCTTGAGCTCTGCATCGCTGGCCTCGCCACGCGGAATGGCAGGCATGTTGCCAATGCCCATGCGCACCGCCTGGATGACGAATTCCGGCGTCAGGTCAGTGCGCTTCTCCAGCAGCGGTTGCTCTGTTCGGCGGGCAAGCAAGCCTGTGCCCATACCAGCGGGCCCATGACACATGGCGCATTTATCGAGATACAGCCGCTCGCCCGGCCCGGGATTAGGCCGTGAGGAGACCGTCTCGGGCGCGGGCATGGGCGGTGGCCCCTTGCTCTGCTCGGGCGCGACCGCCTTGTCTGCGCCGCTGCTGCAGGCGCTGAACCCCAGCAGGATCAGCACCCCTGCCCGCCGCATCATTCCCATGTTCACGCCCATCATGCCTTCCCTCCCATCATGGATGAGGGCCAGATGCCGCTCTTGCCCGGCGCGATGATGCCCTGTGGATCGAGCGCGTCCTTCACCTTGCGGTTGAGTTTGGCGAGCGCGCCCTGATTGAAATCATAGGTCTCCGCAACGGCATCCATATAATCGAGATGGGTGCGATATTCGCCATAGCCCTGCGCCTTGGCATCCGCGATCAGACGCTTGAGGAAGGGGTCGACGCGCTTCATCATCGCCGGGTCATCCTTGTCCAGCAGCACCGCGTTCACATTGATGAGGTGGCGCTCGCCAAAGGCGAAGCTCGCCTGATAATCCATGCCGAACTCCTTGTAGCAGGCATAGGTACGCTGGAACTGCGCCTGCGCGGCCTTGCCCGATTGGGGCAGGATCGGGGAGAAGCCGATATGGCCGCCGCGCCCGCCATGCCAGTTCGCATTCTGCATCGGCAAAGTGAGCGGCGTGCCAGTCCAGCCCGTCGCCTCGATCGGCTCGCCCGTTTTCCATGTTGTGGGGCGCAGGCTCATCGGCTTGAGCTTGCCCATCTCCCGCTCCAGCACGGCATAGGCCGCCTTGTTCATATCCTCGCGGCCGTACAGGCGCAGGCTCACACCCCACCAGCCGACATTGAACTTCTTGCGGATCGCCGCGATGACCTCGTCCGACAGGGCGCCGGGCTTGTCGGTCCATTCGCCGCGCGTCGTGAGGATCGCCGCAGCGCGCAGCCAGTTGCCGATGGTCGGCGATTGCTGAAGTAGCCCCTCGCGGCGCAGGGGCGCCAGCGCATCCACCAGTGGACCAAGATCCTCTGGCCGCTCGAACTCAATATCCATGCCGATGAGCGATTCGGGCGCGGGCATCAGCCACAGGCCCATCTTGGTGACGATGCCGAAGTTCGACTGCACGAACATCTGGTCCCATGATGGCCCAAAGCCGAATTTGTAGAGCTGCCAGGTCGGCGCGCCATCGAGCGCGCCCATGCCGGTGCGCACCACCATCCCATCGGCCATCACAGCTTCGACGCCGCAAATCTTGGTCGTATGCTCGCCATAGGGCGTGTAGCCGACGCCACGATCGAGCGCATTGCCGACGACCGATCCCCAGCTATTGCCGGGCACCGATACCCAGTGCTTCATGCCCTTGGATTTCAGGAAATCGTAGAGATCGTAAAAGCTGACGCCCGGCTCGAGCAAAACGGTGCCGTTGGCCTCATCATAGTCAATCTTCCGCATGCGTGAGAGATCGAGAATGATTGAGCCGGCCAGCAGGGGCGCGCTGCCGCCATAGCCAAGATTCTTGCCACGGCTGATCGGCCAGAGCGGCAATTTGCGCTCTTTGGCGACCTTCAGGATCGCCTGAATTTCTTCCACGGTCGCAGGGGCGACCGCACCCGCCGGGTGATGGAGCGCATCGTCGACCGCGAACTTATCCTGATAGGAGAGCTGATCCTCCTCATCGAAAAACACATGGTCCGCGCCGACGATTGCAGCAAACGCCTGTTTAGCAGCGGCTGCGACAGCGGGGTTGATGGGTTGCATGTCTGATGTGCCTTTCAGGTGAAAATCAGGCGGGAGCCGTCCAGCGGGTGCGCGCAGGTGGCCGTGCGCCGCCATCGAGGCGCAATACCTCGGCATTGACGTAGGGCGCGCCGATTAGGAACAGGGCAGCCTCGGCAAACTCCTCCGCCCGCCCCGCGCGCTTGGGAAATTCAGCGCCACTGACAAGCTCTTCTACCAGATCGGGCGGCAAGTGAGCTGTCATTGGCGTGTCGAAAAAGCCCGGTGCCACGCCAACGCAGCGAATGGCATGGCGTGAAAGATCGCGCGCCCAGACCAGCGTGAGCGCCGCCAGAGCCGCCTTGGACGCCGTGTAAGCACCCATGCCCTCCTGCCCCTCGAACGAGGCAATGGAACAAGCGTTCAAGATGATGCCGCGCTCGCCATCCGGACCGTCGGGCGCGTTGCCGATCATGCGGTGCGCGACGATACTCGTCACATGCATCGCCCCGAGCAGATTGACGTCCAGCACCTTGCGAAAGTCGGCGGCATCGCCTGGAGCCTCCGGCGTCGCGATGGGGCCGAGGCCGCCGATCCCGGCGCAATTGGCGAGGATCACGATTTGCCCCTCGATGCTGCCGAGAGCGCTCGCTACCGCCTGCACGTCCGTGATATCGCAGGGCAGGAATTCAGACAGGTCATCGGCGGGTGCATGAACGTCTAGCACGATCGTGCGGGCGCCCTGCGCATGGAGCTTCGCCGCCAGCGCCGCGCCCAACCCGGATGCGCCGCCCGTGATGACCGCAAGCTTGCCCTTCGGATCCATCTCGCCTCGTTCCGCCGATCACCGCCGACTCTTTTTTTGATAACGATCGTTAGTATCGTGAAAGGGCGCTTCACTGTCAAGGTGCGATGGCACAGTAGACAAGCTTTGCGGCCTGCCCGACAAGGTCAAAATGGCAGACAAGAAACTTACCCGTGACAGCATCGCCGCCGCCGCGCTGGCATTGCTGAACGAAGCTGGGCTGGATCAGCTCAGCCTGCGCAAGCTGGCAGCGCGGCTGGAGGTGAAAGCGCCCTCGCTTTATTGGCATGTCGCGGACAAAAACGCGCTGCTGGCGCTGCTGGCCGAGAGCGTATTCGTCGACTGCCTCGCTCATGTTCCTGACAGCCCGGATTGGCGGGCCTGGCTGCGTGGTTTTGGGCTGGAGCTTTGGCGCGCGCAGAGAAATACGCGGGATGTCGGGCGGCTGATTCTCATCACCGCGCAAGATGAAACCGTGCTGGCCCGCATGGAAGAAGCGATCATCACGCCCCTCATGAAGCTGGGCCTGAGTGCGGCGCAGGCGGTCTCCGTGCAGGGCTCCGTCCAAGCCCTCGTCACTGGCTGGACGACATTCGCGCAAGGGCCAAATGGGGATTATATCGCCGCGCACACCCCTATCGACGTCGCTTTCATGCAGGGGTTGAACGCGCTGCTGAAAGGGTTCGATCCGACCAATTGACTCCGCCAGACTTACAGTGTTAGTTTGCTGCCTTCTATGAGGTGAAGACGGTTGCAGAAGCAACGATCCTCACCTTTGAGCGTAAGGAGAGGCAGCATGTACCCATTTCGTGAGGGAAGTTTCGCGGTTCGCAACGGCTGGTATGTCGCTGCTTTCACCAATGAACTCGGGCGCGACCTGATCGCGCGCACAATCCTGAACCAGCCAGTCGTGCTGTACCGCAAGGAAGATGGCGTCGCCGTCGCCGTGGGCGGACGCTGCCCGCACCGGCACTTCCCGCTCGGAAAAAGCTGCCTCACCGGCGATACGATCGTGTGCGGCTATCATGGCATCGCCTTTGGCGCGGACGGCCAGTGCGTCGATATTCCAAGCCAAGATTTTGTGCCGCGCAGCTACCGCATCCCCACCTATCCGCTGGTCGAACATGGCCTGTGGGCGTGGATCTGGATGGGCGACCCGGAGAAGGCCGACATCGCGCTGCTCCCCGATCTGGAGGAGATCGGCCTGACACTGCCGGGCATGGTCTCGCGCCCCTTCTATGTGCAGGACGTGCAGGGACGCTACCAACTGCTGAACGATAATCTGCTCGATCTGTCCCATCTGGCCTATCTCCACGCCAGCAGCATCGGCACGGCGGAAAATGCCTCGACGCCGGAGGTGCTGACGAAGCGCCCCGGATTCCTCAGCTGCCGTCGCGTCATTCGCAATGCCGATGCGCCAGCGGTGATGGCGGCAGCGGGCAGCTATACCGGCAAGATCGATCGGGTGACGGGCATGGATTTCTACCTGCCCGGCTTCCACGCAGGCATTGGTGATATGGCCTATCCTGAGGATCATCCCGAGCATGCCGGCGAAAATCTCGTCACCAGCCGGGTGTATCATGCCGTGACGCCTTCAACGCCCAATAGCTGCATCTACTTCTTCGCAATGGCGTCCGAGGATGCGGAGGGACTGGAGTTCATGGTCGATTATCTGCGTCCGGTTCTGGACGAGGATAAATTCGCTACCGAAGAAATCGAGAAGATGCTCAAGACCATCGGCGAAAATCCCGATGAACTGCTGATCAAGACGGACCGGAACGCGGTGGAAGGGCGGCGGATGCTTCAGGCTATGATGGATGCTGAGGCTTAGGTTTCGGGGACTGAGCCGAATGTCAGCTGCCTGAAAGGCTGGCGCGATGACAAGCTATGGGCATCCCACAATTTAGCGGGCATTCCTCCCCTCATCTTTAGAGGAGGGGTCGGGGGTGGTGGCGACGCATAAGTATCGCCAGTCCCCACGCAAATGTCGTCGCACCACCCCCAACCCCTCCTCTGAAGGGGATCGTTGCGTAATCGCGTTTTTAAGGTTTGAGCGGGAC
>CAMLFF010000113.1 GCA_946479185.1 uncultured Sphingobium sp. | reverse complement strand
ACCAGCGCCACCCGCCACCATCCCGCCATCACATGGACCGCGCAGGGCTTCACCTTGCGCTGGGATGGCGGCGAGAGCGGGCCGCATGACTGGCGCGATCTGGAGCCGGTCGATGGCAGCGGCGGTCGCTCCGTCTATGGTCTGCGCGGACGGCCCGGCTGGCGCCTCGGCTTCAACGGCCCGCCACCGCAAGACTTCGCCATCCACCTCCCCCTCCCCGCCCGCTATGGCCGCTGGATCGACCGGGTTGGCCTCTGGAAAGCCTTCGCCCTCTTCGCGGTCATCGCGACGGGCGTCGTCTATCTCGCTTTGCGCGCCCCCGCATGGATCGCCCCCCATGTCCCGCGCAGTTGGGAAGAGAAGATGGGCGATGCGATGGTCGGTGATTTCGGCGGACGCCTGTGCGAAACAACCGCCAGCCGCGCCGCAATCGAGAAGCTGCAGCGAGACTTAGGCAGTGACGTGCCTATCCGCCGCATCGGCATCGCCAATATCGATATGGTCAACGCCGTCGCCCTGCCCGGCGGCCATATATTGCTGTTCGACAAGCTCATTCAGGAGGCCAAATCGCCCGATGAACTGGCGGGCGTGCTGGCGCATGAAATCGGCCATGTCCGCAATCGCGACACCATCACCGCAATGGTCCGCCAGCTTGGCCTCAGCATCATCCTTGGCGGGTTCAATGGCGATGTCGGCGGCGCGCTCAATGGCGTGCTCGCCTTGAGCTATGGCCGCGATGCCGAGCGGTCAGCGGACCTTTATTCCATCGAGGCGCTGCGCAACGCCAATATCTCGCCACTCCCCACTGCCGCCTTTTTCGGTCGGCTTGGCGGCGGCAAGGCTGGTGAGACAATCGAACGCAGCACAAGCTGGATGGCATCGCACCCCATCTCCGCCGAGCGCCGCACAATGTTCGAGAAGGCCGTGCAAAAGGGACACACCTATCGCTCCTCGCTCACGCCTGCCGAATGGTCCGCCATTCGCGGCGCGTGCAAGCAGGATAAGGATGTCGCCCCGCCCGGCAGCTTTGGATTTTAAGCGGGGTGGGTTAAAGCCCACGCATGACGGGCGCCCCCAGCTTCATCACACGCCCCGATGGCCTGCGCCTCGCCTGCCGCCATCGCGCCGGAACCGGCCCCACGCTCATCTTCCTGCCCGGCTATATGTCGGACATGCAGGGCAGCAAGGCGCTCGCGCTGGACGAATGGGCTGCCCAAAATGGCCGCGCGATGCTGCGCTTCGACTATGCCGGATGCGGCGAGAGTGAAGGCGCATTCGAGGATGGCACGCTCGCAGGCTGGCGTGATGATGCGCGACTGGTGATCGAGGCAATGGCGCCGCAAGGCCCGCTCATCCTCATCGGCTCCTCAATGGGCGGCTGGCTCGCGCTGCTGCTCGGCGTTGATCTAGGCGCCCGCGTCACCGGCCTTTTCGGCATCGCCGCCGCGCCGGATTTCACCCATTGGGGCTTTGATGAGGCGCAAAAGGCCATCATCCAGCGCGAGGGCAGACTGGTCGAGCCTACCCCCTATGGCGATCAACCCTATGTCACCACCCGCGCCTTCTGGGAGTCCGGCGAGCAACTGCGGCTGCTGGAAAACCCCATCGCCATCGACTGCCCGGTGCGTCTGCTGCAAGGTCAGGCCGATGCGGATGTGCCCTGGCAAACCGCCCTGCGCATCGCGGACCAACTCCGTTCAGCGGACGTGCAGGCCCTGTTGGTCAAGGATGGCGACCATCGCCTTTCCCGGCCGCAGGATATCGCATTGCTGATCGATCTGGTCAGCAGGCTCTGCGACCCGACCGACCCTGAAGACAGGATTTAACTGCCCATGCTGATCGCCGCCGCCATCTTGCTCGCGCAGGTTACAACGCCCAATGCCACGCAATATGATCCGGAGATCGAGGCGCTGCTGCGCCGCCGGGATGAGCAGCGCCGCGCCGAAGCGCTGCAAACGCCGGTTGACGGCGGTGATGATCGCGCTGCGCTGACCGCCGTCGTCCCGCCCGCCATTGCTGAGCGGCTCGCCAGCTGCCTCGCCAGCGCGAACATCAAGCCCGCCGATGGCATCGCCGCCGCGCAGGCCTGGTCACGCGAAGGCGGCGGCGCTTATGCCGCCCAATGTCATGGCTATGCGCTGGGGCTGGACAAGCAATGGACGCAGGCCGCTGCCACCTTCGAAGCGGGCGCCAAGACCAAGGGCATCGACACCGTCATGCGCGCGCGCCTCTACTCGCAAGCGGGCAATGCGCTCTTAATCGCCGGAAACAGCGCCGCCGCCCTGCGTGCGCTTGATGAAGCGCTAGCCCAGCCACTCCCGCGCACGCTCTCCACCGGAGAAATCCACCTCGACCGCGCCCGCGCCCGCGTCGCCGCCAATGATCTGCCCGGCGCACGGACCGACCTTAATCAGGCCATCGCGCTCGCCGCTGCCGATCCGCTGGCCTGGCTCCTCTCCGCGACATTGGCGCGCCGCATGAACGACCTCCCCCTCGCCCGCCAACACATCGAGGAAGCCGCCAAACGCGCCCGCAACGATGCCCCCATCGCGCTGGAACAAGGCATCATCTACGCCCTCTCCGGCGGAGATGATGCTGCTGCGATTGCCGCCTTTGGCCGCGCGCAAGAGCTGGCCGGGCCGACGAGCGATGTGGGCAAGCAGGCAGCGGATTATCTGGTGCAGCTCGGCCAAACGCCCAAGGCAGAAACGAAGGTTGAGGCAACGCGCTGAGCTCTGATGCGGTAAGCTCTAACGCGTGCCTGGCCAAGCAACCAAACCCACCCCAACCAATATCGTCATGCCAGCGCAGGCTGGCATCTGTTGCGGAAGTGCGCCAAGGTCCGATCCAGCGTGTGGCGGGCGCTGGTCAACATTGCCAAAGACCCCAGCCTACGCTGGGGTGACGATAAAAGAGGGCGTCGGTGACGGCACGGAATTGCCTTGAAGGCAGTCGGCAATGCCACTCGCGCGCCTCTCCAACCTAACTCAGATAAAAATCCACCGTAGTCACCACGCGCACCTTCTTGAACGGCGTATCCGTCCCGCCATAGCCACCCGCAGGCTCGCCATCGCGCGGCTCGATCGAGAAATAGCCCTGCGTCGCGCTCTTGATGCCGCCCACGCCCGTGCCGCTATCCTTGGCGAACTGCTCGGCGGCGTTGCGCGCGTCCTTCGTCGCAGCGGCGACCATCGGCGGCTTGATGTCGTTGAGCTTGGTGAAGCTGTAGGTCATCGCCGATCCCTCCTGCAGTGTCACGCCGCGCCGCACGAGATCGAACTGATTGGCAACGGCCCGCTGCGCCCGGGGAATATCGCTCGTGCGCAGCTGCATCCGCTGCGTGATCGTGATGTTGGGCATGCCATTATTCTGATACTGGCTCACCGCCGCGCCGGTCGTCGTCAGCGCATCATCGGGGAAGCCCAGCCCTTTGAAGTAGCTGCGGAGCGCAGTGGTATTCGCCTCGATCTCGGATCGCACGGTCGGCAGATCCGCCCCGGTGCTGGCATAAGCGATGGTCCAGGTCGCAAGGTCCGCCGTCACATTGCGCTCGGCAAGGCCGCGCACGGTGACGGATCGCTCGGCGGCATGGGAGCGACGCAAGCCGTCGCCCAGCAAATAGCCACCCACGACCATGCCACCCGCCAGCACCACCGCGCCGGTCAAAGCGACCTTGTTAATGTCCTGCATCCAGCCCATCTGAATATTCCTCTCTTTTACACGCAACGCCCAGAGCCTATCTCTTGGGCTGAGCTTTGCCACCCCCATGATGAACCGTTGCTTACGAGCGATGAAGCGTTGAGGACTTCCAGATGCCCAAATATCTCCACACCATGATCCGCGTGACCGACATTGATGCGACCGTCCGCTTTTTCGAAATGCTCGGCCTTCAGGAAGTCCGCCGCATCACCAGCGAGCAGGGCCGCTTCACGCTCGTGTTCGTCGCCGCGCCGGGCGATGAGGATGCGCAGGTCGAGCTGACCTACAATTGGCCCACCGAGGGCAAGGACGCTGAAGTCTATACCGGCGGTCGCAATTTCGGCCATCTCGCCTACCGCGTCGAGAATATCTATGAGACGTGCCAGCGGCTGATGGACAATGGCGTGACGATCAATCGCCCACCGCGCGATGGGCATATGGCCTTCGTCCGCACGCCCGATGGCATTTCGGTCGAGCTGCTGCAGGATGGTCATCTCGAACCCGCCGAGCCATGGGCCTCCATGCCGAACACCGGCGTGTGGTAAGCATGAGCGCTCTGGAGATCGTCCGGGTCCCGGTCCTGTCGGACAATTATGTCTGGCTGGTCCATGATGGCGCGAGCGGGGAGACGCTGGTCGTCGATCCCTCAGTCGCCGAACCGGTGCTGGACGCCGCCAATGCGCGCGGCTGGACGATTAGCCAGATCTGGAACACCCATTGGCATGGCGATCATATCGGCGGCAATGCGGGCATCGTCGCGGCAACTGGTGCGCAGGTCACGGCGCCCGCAGCCGAGCTTGCCAAAATCCCCAATGTGGATCGCCCCGTCGGCGAGGGCGATGTGGTGACGCTCGGCGCACATCAGGCCACTGTCCTCTCCGTCCCCGCACACACGGCGGGGCACATCGCCTATCATTTCGCGGATGATGCCGCGATCTTCGTCGGCGATACGATGTTCGCCATGGGTTGTGGCCGCCTGTTCGAGGGCACCCCCGACCAGATGTTCACCAACATGCGCCGGTTCGAGGCGCTGCCGGACGAAACCCAGGTCTATTGCGCGCATGAATATACGCTCTCCAACGGCCAGTTTGCGGTGCGTGCCGAGCCGGAGAATGAGGCGATCCGCGCGAGGCTGGCGCAGGTGGAAGCCATGCGAGGACGTGGCGAGGCCACTGTGCCAACCACCATCGCCCTTGAGCGCGCGACAAACCCCTTCCTGCGCGCGTCAACGGTGCGGGAACTGGCCGAACGCAGGGCCGCAAAGGACCGGGGCTAACAGTCACTATCTCCCCTCCTCTTCAGAGGAGCCGGGGGGGGTGGCGATGCGCACGCATCGCACGGGTAAGCATCAGCGCGATGTTGCAACACCACCCCAACCCCTCCTCTAAAGAGGAAGGGGCTTAAGACTATATCGTGCGAGACCCGAAAATCTGCTACTCCCCGCTCGACCAAGCCAAAGCGAGAGGGGCAGCAAATATGCACAAGCTAATCCTGACACTAGCCCTCCTCCCCCTAACCGCCTGCACCACCAGCACCACGGACACCCCACCCCAGTTCAGCGCCCGCGAGGAAAAAGAACTTGCCAGCCTGCTCGCCGACAAAGTCCCCGGCGAACCCGTCAGCTGCATCTCATCCTTCAAAAGCTCGGAGCTACGCGCGCTGGGCGACAACACCCTCGTCTATCGGGCAAGCAAAGATCTGGTCTATCGCAACACGCTGCAAGGCGGGTGCAGTGGCCTTTCGCGCGGCGATACGCTCGTGATGAACCGCACCAGCTCCAGCCAATATTGCCGTGGCGATATTGCCCGCGTCGTCAATCTGATGAGCGGCGCGATGACCGGCAGCTGCGCGCTCGGCGACTTCATCCCCTACCGCACACCCGGCAAATAAGCGCCGCCAAGCTCAGCTCCGATAAAGCGCGTTGATCCGGTCCTCATAAGCCGCGCGGATAATATGCCGCCGAATTGATTGCTTGGGCGTCAGCATTTCATTGTCGATGCTGAACGGCTCATCGGCCAAAGCAAAGCGGCGGATTTTCTCGATCACGGAGAGGTCCGCATTCACCCGGTCCACCGCCGCGCGCACCGCGCCAACAAAAGCCGCATCATCCTTGAGCGCCGCAAAATTCGCAGGCTTGCCGTTCGCCTCCGCCCAGTCCCGCGTCCAGTCCGGGTCCGGCACGATCAGCGCGACGATGTGCGGGCGCCGGTCGCCATAGGCCAACGCCTGGCCGATTTCGGGCTGGAGCGTCAGCATCCCCTCAAGCTTGGCGGGCGCAACATTGTCGCCCTTGTCGTTCACGATCAGGTCTTTCTTGCGGTCGGTGATCATCAGCCGTCCGGCTTCATCCAGCTCGCCAATATCGCCCGTGTGCAGCCAGCCATTCTGGATCGCCCGCGCCGTCTCCGCCGGATTGTTCCAATAGCCTTTCATCACCAGCTCACCGCGTACGAGGATTTCGCCATCCTCCGCAATGCGCACCTCCACATTTTTGAGCGGCGGGCCGACTGTCTCCATCCGCAGGCCGACCGATGGCCGATTGCAACTCACCACCGGCCCGGATTCCGTCTGCCCATAGCCCTGCAGCAGCGTCAGCCCCAGCGCATCAAAAAACGCGCCGACATCCGGGTTGAGCGGCGCCCCACCAGAAACCAGCGCCTTCATCCGCCCGCCAAATCGCGCCCGCACCTTGGGCACGATGGTGCGGTTGAGAATCGCCTCAAGCGGCCTATCCCAGATTGGCAGCTTGCCACCGGCTGCCGCGCGCTTGGCGCCCAGCCGCTGCGTCTGCTCCAGCATGATCGTCGGCAGCTTGCCCTGCTTCTCGATCGCCTTGGTCACGCGCGTGCGCAGCAGCTCAAAGAGGCGCGGCACCACGACCATGATTGTGGGGCGCACCTCGGCTATGTTCGCCGCCAGCTTCTCGAGATTTTCCGCATAATAAATCTGCCCGCCCAGCCCGATGGGGAGGAACTGCCCGCCCGAATGCTCATAGGCATGGCTGATCGGCAGGAAGGAGAGGAACACCTCATCATCCCAGCCAAAATCACCGGCGATAACATCCACACTGCCTTCAACATTGCACAGGATCGACCCATGATGCTGCATCACGCCGCGCGGCGCCCCGCCCGTGCCGCTGGTGTAAATGATGCAGGCAAGATCATCGCGCGCTGCCGTGAGGCCCGCTTCGCAGGCATCCACATCACCCGGATGCACCGCGATCAGCGCATCCCATTCATGGATATCCACCGCCGATGCCTGCATGGACTTCACCGGCTCCATGCTGATCGCCAGATCGATCCGCGAGCGCACCACCGCAGGCATCAGCGCCTTGGCGATCTTTGCGGTCGAAAAAATCACCGCCCGCGCACCGCTATTGGCGATGATATGCTCATGGTCGCGCGTCGTGTTCGTCGTGTAAGTCGGCACGGTGATAGCGCCCGCCGCCATGATTGCCAGATCGGCGATGCAGAATTCCGGCCTATTCTCGCTCACCAGCATCACCCGGTCGCCCGGCGCGATTCCAAGGCTTTTGAGCCCCTGCGCCAAAGAGGCGACTAGCCGCGCGGCGTCCGCCCAGCTGATCGATTGCCACACATCGTCATGCTTGGCCCACAGGAATGGCTTGTCGCCCTTCTCACGCGCGCGGCTGAAGAACATCGCCGTCAGGCTGGGGAATTGCTCAAAGGCAGGCAATCTCGCTCTCCATGCGTCAAGGCGCGCCTGCTCATCGGCGCTTGCAGGCATTATAACGCGCAAAGCCGTAAGGGCTATCCCTGCTGGAACGAGCGCATGTCCCACTTTGCCTCGCCTCGCCGCGCACCGCGCGTTCAACAGTATTTCCACGCGATAATCACCCGTCCCTACGCATATCGTCCCCTTGCCTTGTGGCGCATGAGCATCCACGATGGACCATCGCTGCATTGCAACACGGTCAGCAACAGGGGACCGCCGCATGAATTTGTTCCGCCCAATCATCAGCTCTCTGCTCATACTCGCGCTCGGTGCGTGCGGAACGACAGGCGGGCCACCGCCCAGCAGCACCTCGGTTGCGCAACAGACTGCGCCAGCGCAGAACTTCGTCGTCGCCTCCAACCCGCTCGCTGCGGAAGCGGGCATGGCCGTGCTGCGCCGTGGTGGCAGCGCCATTGATGCGGCGATTGCCGTGCAGGCGATGCTCTCGCTGGTCGAACCGCAAAGCTCGGGGCTCGGCGGCGGGGCATTCATGACCTATTTCAACGGCCCTACCGGCAAGGTCGTCGTATATGACGGACGCGAAACCGCGCCCGCAGCCGCCAGCGAAACCATGTTCATCGCACCCGATGGCAAACCCGTTCCATTCCGCGACGCCGTCGTGAGTGGCCGCGCCACCGGCGTGCCCGGCGCAGTCAAGATGCTCGCGATGGTGCATGTCGAGCATGGCGCGCTCCCTTGGAGCAGCCTGTTCGGCGATGCCGAGCGCGTCGCGCGCGAGGGCTTCATCATCACCCCGCGCCTCGCCCGCTTCCTGCAGGGCAGCTTCCCACAAATCCAAACGCCCGATGCCCGCGCCTATTTCGGTGCGCCCGATGGCAGTCTCAAAAAGGCTGGGGACCGGCTGGTGAATGCCGATTACGCCGCCTTCCTAAAGCGCCTCGCCGCGCAGGGACCGGATGCGCTCTACAAGGGCGAAACAGCAGCGCGCATCATCGCCAAAGTGAACGCGGCGCCACTCGCAAGCGCCATGACGCTGGCCGATCTCACCAATTACAAGCCGCTCAAGCGCGAGGCGCTGTGCAATCCTTACCGCGTCTATCTCGTCTGCGTTCCGCCTCCACCGTCCAGCGGCGTGGCCTTCCTTGAGCTGCTCGCCATGCTCGAGCATACCGATATCGACAAGCGCGGCCCGGCCGATCCGCAGGCCTGGTTCCTCTTCGCCGAGGCCAGCCGCATCATGTATGCCGATCGGGATCGCTATGTGGGCGATCCAGCCTTCGCACAGGTGCCAGTCGCCGGGCTCATCGACCCCGCCTATGTCACCTCACGCGCAAAGCTCATCGGCACCAAAGCAGGCCCCGCACCCGAAGCTGGCACGCCACCCGGCGCCGTAATGGCAGCGCGTGACAACACCGTCGAACTGGGCGGCACCTCGCACTTCATCGTAGGCGACGTGAAGGGCAATGTGATCTCCATGACCACCACGGTCGAATCCATCTTCGGCACCGGTCGCATGGTCGATGGCTTCTTCCTCAACAACCAGCTCACCGATTTCGCCTTCACCCCGCGCGATGAGCAAGGCCGCCTCGTCGCCAATGCCGTAGCCCCCGGCAAACGCCCCCGCTCCTCCATGATCCCGCTCATCATGATCGACAGCAAAGGCCGCTTCGCAGGCGCGATGGGCTCAGCCGGCGGCAACGCCATCCTCGCCTATGTCGGCAAATCACTGGTCGCGGCGGTGGACTGGGGCCTGCCCATGCAGGAGGCGCTCGCCCAACCCAA
>CAMLFF010000112.1 GCA_946479185.1 uncultured Sphingobium sp. | reverse complement strand
GATTGCGATAATGGAACCACATCGGGAGGATGCCTGGCCAGTCGATCTTCGTCCCAGTCCCGCCAGCGAAGCCCTCTTCGCGCTTTCCAAGCTTGGTGAGCAGTAAGTCGGGTGGGTAGCGTTGCAACAATGGGCTGGCGCGCATTCCGCCTCCGGCTGCCGGTGGCTTAGCGGCAGACCAGCCGCCCTGCCAATTGGGCATCATCATATAGGGCTCATCTATTGTGAGCGTCCAAAGCTTCCAGCTACCGTCTTCGAGCACCACCTGATCGTTTGGGTACATACCGCTCTGAATGGTGTTGCCCTTGTTCGGCCCGCCGCCCGCTACATCATATTTGGCGGTGTTTGGGTGGAACAGATAGGTGCGCAGCAATGTCGAGCGGCCATCCTGTGAGGCGTTGATGACCGGCGCTATACGCCAATGATAAGCAATCTTCTCGCGCGTGACGGTCGCTGGATCGGGCGTCTTGCCATACATGGCTGTCGCAGCGCCCGCGATACGATCCCGCCCGAAATAATAGCCTGCGAATGGCGATTGCTTATTGCCCTTCTGGGCGAAGATGCCGGACATGCAGGGCCATTGGAAATCATCCAAACAATAGCCATAGGCGGCGGAGACATTCTGTGTGCCGTCCCACGCGGCTGACCTTAACAAGCGCCTGCGAATATCGGATAGATCGTTTGCTGTTGCGCGGGCACTGGAGGGGGCCTTGCCGGTCAATGCTCTCAGGCCGGTGACTTTGAACTTGGTCGATGGTCCTCGGCGCTGCGATCCGCTTGGCCCGAGAAAGGCTGGCATATCCGGTCGCGCGGCATGGCCGGAGCGCGTGTCCGCCAAGCCCCAGCCTTTTGCATAATCGACATCCATGATCGAGGCGATCCGCATCTCCCGGACTTTCCAAAGTCCATTTTCCCGCACGAAGCGATTGCGAAAGACGTTGATCTTCCAGCGTGCCGTGCCCGCGTCGGCATCACCCACCATCGCGAGTTCCGTCCCCCGCGTGAAGGCCTCCTGCCCGCCCGGCTTCACCTCTACGATCGTGTCGAAGGGCAGATAATCATTGATGATGCCGTGGCTGAGATTTTCAGGGCCCATCAGCGACATGACCTCGCGCACGCCCTGCTTTCCGCGATAGACTTTGCCGCCGAGTTCGACCGCGCCGTCTTCCGTGAACAGGTCAACAACGTCGCTCCACATCCGCCTCGCGACATAATAGCCATAAGCGTGCTGCAAGTTCCTGACGTCGTCCTCATCATTCAGGTCCGCCACACGATCGGATAGCGATTGCGGGGTCGTGCCGCTCGGTGGCGCCTTACCCCGAGGCTGCGGAATGGGTATCCCCACCTCTTCGACCGTGAAATGATAGGGCACAATTGGCAGATTTCGTTGCCCGACATTGCTCCAGCCCGTCTTATAGTCGCCTTCAAACTCGGGATGATAATGGAGCGCAGCGATCTTCCATGTGCCATTCTCCAGCACATAGCGATTTTCATACATGCCGCCTTCCATCCAGGCTCGACCCTTGCCATCACCGCGCAGCGCGAGGCCACGCCAGCGACCTTGCGCGGAGCGGCCATCGACCGAGAGGTTGATCAAAGGGTCATCGATCAGCTCGGTATTGATGCCACCTGGCTGACTGACAGGGCCACTGCGCTCGCCCAGCCAAGCGGCGATGTCGCTGCGCCCCTCGATAATCTCGTCACCCCATCTGACCTTGCTCCCATTGGAGAACAGGCCAGCCATCTCGCCCCAGAGCCCATATTGGGCATATTGAGCATAGGCCCGCTGAAGATCCTTTACGGCACGCAGCGCTTCCAATCGGCTCACATCGCGGGCCAGTTCGTCGACCTCCTGGGACGTCTGCGCTTGGGTAGCAGCAGTCGTGCCCATAAGAGCGAAGACGATCGTCGCGAGACGGAGAGTGACATGCGACATGCTGGAAGCTCCTAAAGTCATCACAGAGCGATGGGACGCGGCCCAAGCTGAAACAAGGCTCAACCCGCGCAATGACACTGGCGTGCCAATGATTGCGCCATTTCAGTCAAGCCATAAAGACGAAACCAAAGATGAGTTCTACAACTATGAAGCCTTCGAAGCATAAACGGTAGCAACCTTTGCACATGCGTTGACTCTCATCCGCGTGAATGCAACGAAACGTATCGGAGATCAGCGAACCGCTGCCCAAAAAGGGTGGGGCTTTCTGAAAGGATAGCTTGATGAATCTAATCAGTACTCACGGCCTTCCCCCCATGGGTCGCGGCGTCGCTTGGGGCACGCTTTACGCAACGCTCATGAGCAAATGCCAGTTTACGCCTGTGGATACCGATAAATTCGATGCCGAATTACGGGTAACACAGTTAGGGCCGGTCAAAATCGCGCGGCACTCTGTGGATCGTTGCAGCGTCGAGCGTCGGCGCAGCGACATTGTGAGCAGCACGCCGCGCCACTATAATTTCCTCTTTCAGGCCGAGGGGACTGGCACCTTCTTCCAGTGCGGCAAGGAAGCAGAGCTGACGCCGGGCGATTTCGTGCTGTGCGACACTGGCCTTCCGCATTATTTCAAAACCGACGGGCCTGCGGTCAACATCATGGTCCGCGTGCCGCCGAAGATATTGCACGAGCATTTGCCCACGCCAGAGCAGTTCCGGGGAGAGAGGCTGGGGCGCGCCACCGGTCTAACCGGAACCGTGGCCGCAATGGTGCGCGAACTGAGCTCTGGTCAAGGCCAGGGTTGCTCACCGCTCGATGAGGAACGGGTCGCACGTTACCTGCTCGAAATGATCTCCATGTCGTACACGATGGGGTGTGACGCTCAGGGTGAAGCCTCTGCACTGGCGTGGCAGCGCCGGAAGGACGTCATCCAGTTCATCGAGGATAATCTGCGAGATCCCGAATTGTCGCCAGCCTCGGTCGCGAGTGGCCTGCGGGTTTCAGCACGCTATCTGCGCACCGTCTTTTCTTCCGGAGGGGAGAAAATGTCGGCGTACATCCTGCGGCGTCGATTGGAAGAATGCGCGCGGCAGATGTGCAATCCAGCCTGGCATGCGCACACGCTCACTGAAATCGCATTCTCCTGGGGCTTCAACAGCGCCGCCCATTTCACACGCCGATTTCACGAGAAATATGCAGTCGCGCCTCGTGACTTTCGTCGTCGCGGTATGGCGAAGCTATCCGTTGAACGGGCGCTCTGAAAAGGCCGCCTCCATCTCAGCGATCTGAAAGGCGTCAGGAATAGCTCCGCGCCATATGAGCTGAGCATGCCAGCGAACAAATCATATGTCCCCGGCAGTCAAGTATTGGCTGTTCGAGAGCCATAATCACCTCTCCTTGGAAGCATGAGCGCTGATCAAAAGACGGCGCGCACAGGGATAGCTATGGACAGGGGCACGCCTTTTAAGCTGATCGACACGCACGCACATCTTGTGTCCGATGACTGGTCAAAATACCCGCCAAGGTCGTTTGGGGCGGGTTTGCCGGTGCCCGAGCCAACGCCTTACACGGTAACCGCAGAGGCGCTCATCGATATGATGGACGCGAACCAGGTGGCAACCGCCTGCCTCGTGCAACGCGGTCATATCTACGGCTATGACAATAGCTACATCCTGGACGCAGCAACGCGATATCCAGACCGGTTCAAGCCGGTTGTGATCCTCGACACCCAAGATCCAGTCACGCCTGCGACATATCGAGAATGGGTTCGTCAAGGTCGAGCAGCGGGCTTTCGGATGGCTCAGTCTCGCCCGTGGATCCTCGACACCGCCTGGATAAGCTCGCCGATTGCCATGCAGGTTTGGGAAGCCTGTGCAGAGTTCGATACCCCTATGACGCTCATCGTCTTCAACAATCAGCTGCCCTATGTGTTGCCATTGGTGAAGGTAATCGCGCGTGAATATCCAAATCTGCCGATCATCCTGGACCATGCCGGAACGCACTTCGGCGCATCTCAATATGAGGTCGCGCTCGCCGAGGAGGCGGGCAGGCCAATTATGATGCCGCCTCCTCCTGAACTGGGGATCAATGAAACGATCGGCATCTTTGAGGATGTGCCGAACATTTACTTCAAAATAACCGAGATCAACATGGAGCGTTTTGAAAAAGCCGGAGTTCACGCTGCTGATTTCGTTCGCCGCCTGACTGATCAATTTGGCTCGGATCGCTTGGTCTGGGGCTCGGATGTTGGGCAAAGCAGGCTTTGGTCATATCCGGAAAAGGTCGCAATGGCATGGGCTGCGGCCGAGCAGCTTACGGACGAAGAGACACGCAACTTTCTGAGTGCGAACGCAAAAAGGATCTATAAGTTCGACGACCTATTGGCTGACTGATCGGCCGAAAAGCCGCGTAAGTATGAAGCACAATTCGACAAAGCCGAACTCCCTTCCAATCAAGTGTCAGTCAAAAGGCTTTGATATCTGTGCTCGCAAAGGGGCGCACATGGCAGATTTCATGAACAGACTGGCCGGTAGGGACCGAGGGATGCTCGGCACCTGGGCCAAAATCGCATCGCTCGAAATGATCGAACTGCTCGGCCATGCAGGCTTTGATTTCGTGGTCGTCGATCTTGAGCACGCACCACTCACCGTTGAAACCGCTTACCCAATGATCTTCGCCGCGCAAGCGATGGGTATGGGCGCGCTGGTGCGTCTGTCGGATCGGCAGGGCTCGCAGGTTCAGCGATTGCTGGATGGCGGTGCGGATGGACTGCTTGTGCCCCACGCCGCCGATCTCGAGACCGCCGACCGCATCACCCGAAGCATGGTTTTTGCGCCGAAGGGCACGCGGGGCCTCGGGGCGACATCGCGGGCCGGGCGCTGGGGGACGATCCCGGTCGCGGATTATGTCCGTGCCGGTGACGAACAGTGTTTGCGCATGCTGCAGCTCGAAGATTGGGACGTGATGGGCCGGGCGGCGGACTATCTGGCCCTGCCCCATGTCGGCGGCGTATTTGTGGGTCTTGGCGACCTGTTTCTCTCGACGGGGCGAACGCCGGATCAGCCCGAGACGGTGCGGATGGTTGAGGATGTGCTGGCGGCGGCAAAGCACGCAGGCAAGGCATCAGGCATCGCGGCGAGCACCGCAGAGGAAGCGCGGCGCTATCTCGACATGGGCTATTCCCTCGTGATGGTGAGCAACGACACGACGATTTTCGCCAAGGCAGCCAAGGCCATCGCCACTGCGACGCTGCAAGATCCAGCGTGAGTCCAGTGCCCACGGAGCCGGTTTGCCCAGCATCTTTGCACTCGACGGAGCCCTCTCTTTCCCAGTGCGGCACTGGCGCGCAATTGATTTGCGGCTGGGGGCAGAAGCGGAATAGCTGGAGGCTGATCCAGTGATCGGCGCGAAAAGCCGTCGCTTGGCGGGAGGATGCAGATGAGAAATATGAAGAAGTTTTCAGTCGCGGGCCTGATGATGGCAAGTGCGATGCTGGCAGCGTGCGCTGGGCATGCGCAACCCAAAGTGAAAAATGCCCCCAGTCCCGGCCCCATCTCCATCCACGGCAACATCACAGTCTTCGAGATCGCGCCGGTGCTGCTGGCTGCGCAGGATTATTATCCGGGCGTCGCAACCGTGAAAATGGGCGGCATTCCTAATCTTGTCGGCGCCTCGCAGATCCCAGGCTTCGGGTCTGAAGGCGTCGCTGACGCCGCCACCCATGCCGAAACGCAGGCGCTGCGCTATTCGGTAAAGAACGAGAACATCCGCATCATTATGAATGTGACGCAGGGGCTCTACCGCATCGTGGCGCGCAAGTCGGCTGGCATCAACAGCGTGGCCGATCTCAAGGGCAAAAAGATCGCGACGATCCCAACGACTTCATCGGGCTATTTCCTGCACAAGATGCTCGCACGCGAAGGTCTCTCCTACGCCGACATTACGCCTGTGGGCGTGACGCCGCTGAGCGACATGCACAAGGCGCTGGCTGATCGCCGTGTGGATGCGGTCGTGATCTGGGAGCCGGAGAGCGAGAATGCTGCGCAGGTGCTCGGCCAGGATATTGTCCAGTTTGAAGGCAAGGGCGTTTATGCTGAGCAGTTCAACCTGAATTCCACGGCCGAAAATCTGGCAGATCCGGTCAAGCGTGCCAAGATCGTACGCTTTGTGCGGGCCGTAATCGACGCAGCTGCGCAAGTGCGGCGTGACCCGACCGAGGCCAAGAAGCTGGTCTCGACCATCGGCAAACACCCGCCCGAGCAGGTCGAGCGCTCGTGGAAGCATCATGCCTTCAATGCCAATTATCCCGCCAACATGCTCGACATTCTGGTCGAGGAAGAAAAGTGGCTGGCCTCTCAGGACAAGCGCACCGCGCGCACCCGGGAGCAGCTCTCCAGGCTGATCGACCGCAGCGTGTATGACGAAGCGCTGGCGTTGAAAGTCGCCCGTTGAGCTCCCGCTCCGACCTTGTGGCGACCCGGCGCGCGATCCTGCTTGGCGGCGGAAGCCTGCTGCTGGCTAGCTGCGCGACGAGTGCGCTGCAACGGTCGGAGCGCCCCTCCACAGGATCGAATGCCGCCGAGCAAACGGCGCGTTTGGCGGATGTCCGCGCCATTCGCGAGATCAAGCGCTTGCAGCATGTCTGGGGGCACTATGCCGAGGCGGGGCAATGGGCGGATATGGCCGACCTTTTCACGCCAGACGGCGTGTGGACGGATGGCACGCTCACCCGCAGCGGGCGCGCCCAGATCGCAGCGCAGCTGAGCAGCGCCGCAGGCACAAATGGACTCGCGGCAGATGCGCTCAACATCCACCTGTTCCTCAGCCCGGTGATCACGCTGTCGCCTGACGGCCGATCGGCGCGTGGTCGCTGGCATGAGGTCGCCATGACGGGCCGCAACGGTCGTTCTGCTGGCTGGGCGGGTGGCATTCATGTCATCGATTATGTGCGCAGCGATGATGGCTGGGCGATCGCGCGGATGCACTATCACCCGCAGTTCGCCGGGCCGTATCGGGAGGGCTGGACGCATGTGACGCCCATCGTTCCGATGGTGCCTTATCATTATACGCCCGATCAGGCCGGCAAGCCGTGGGGCATGGATCGCCCGGCAGCCACGCCACTCCCGGCAGCCCGCATCGCCGCAGAGGCGGAGCTGCTGCTCGCCGAAAGCCTTGTGCAAAATGTGCAGGCGGCCTTCGGCTTCTACCTCGATCGCAAGATGTACGATGATATCGTCGATCTGTTCAGCAATGATGCCGTGATCGACATTGCAGCCGTTGGACAGTTTCGGGGCAAGGACGGCGTGCGCCGGGCGCTGGCAGGCTTTGGCGCTGCCGGGCTCAAGACCGGCGAGCTGAATGACCGCCCGCAATTGATGCCCGTCATCACGCTGGCAGCCGATGGCCGCAGCGCGCAACTGCGCAATATCGAGATCGGCCTGACCGGGCAGCATGGGGGCGAAAGCTACTGGTCCGCCACCATCCAGAACTTCACCTTCAGCAAGGAGCCAGACGGCGTGTGGCGCATCACTGCCCTTGAGCGCTACCCGCGTATGCGCGCTGCTTATGCCGATGGCTGGCAGAAGCCCCTGCCCGCTGCGTTGTCCCAGCCCGCCAGCGCTGCGCCGGACGGCCGCTCGAGGCTGGCGGATGCCGCTTATCCCAACCACAAACCAGTCCCGCTGCGCATCGCCCGCACACTGGCACCGCCTGCCAGTTTCGCAGGACAGGGCGACAGCGCGGCAATTCTGGCGCGGGCCGCCGCCTTCGATGGCGCAGAGAATATCTCCAACGCCTATGGCTATTATATCGATGAGTTCCGCTGGGACGACACCGCCAACCTCTTCTCTACCGATGGCTGGAAAGAACTCTCCTACATCGGCACCTATGTAGGGCGCGAGCGTGTGCGCGGCTCGATGATCAGTCGCTATGGCAATGCAGGGCGCGGCGCGGCGTTCATGGCGATCCACCAGAAGACTCAGCCCTATGTGACCGTCTCCGAAGATGGGAGCCGCGCCAACATCCGCTTGCGCCTCTTCCAGTTCAACAGCGCGGCCAAGGCGCCGGGATCGTGGATCTCCGGCATTTATGAAAATCAGGCCGTTCTGGAAGACGGCATCTGGCGGATCCACGGCATGGATCTGGATTATGTATGGCTTGCCGATTATCCGGGCGGCTGGGCAGCCATCGTGCCGGGCTCCAGCGAACGCTACCGGCCAAAGCCCGCGGACGTCGCCAAAAATCCGCCAGATGGTCCGCTGCGCGGCGTCACCTTCGCGCCTTATCCCACGATCGCCCCGATGGGCTTCCATTTCAACAATCCGGTGAGCGGGCGCGTGCCCCCAACCTTTCTGCGCTGGTCTGATGGCCGCAGGGCGCAGGGCACGGAGTAGACTATGTACGAGACAGACGACCCACGTTCAGCCCTTTCCACAGCATCGGCAGCCTCCGCACCGACATCGACAGCTTTCGGCAGCGCAACCTATGCGCGCTTCTATGCAAGCGATCCGCAGGAGGCCGCGCCCGGCGTGAAGACATGGCTCACGCGCGGCCAGAACTTTATCACCGCTTATTCGCAGGCCGAGGCTGGCGCGGCGTTCGAGCGTAAAGGGCAAGAGGATGAATATGTCCTGCTGCTGCACGGCAAGGACACAGCGGTGACGCTGGAGCTGAACGGCGAGCGCCACGAGATTGGTGGCTACACGATCAGCTTCATCCCGCCCGGCGATAGCCGCGTCACTGTGACCGCAGGGGGCGAGATCGTTCGGCTCTTCACCGTAAAGGCGAAGGACTTGCTCGCGAAGGTCTCCAACCCGCAAGCCTATCCCGGTGTTCATCCCCAAATTCCGCCGTTCGAGCCCTGGCCTGTCCCCGCTGATGGTCTCAAGCTGCGGACCTATAGCCTCGATGTGCCGGACGAGCCGAGCCGCTTCGGCAAGATCTTTCGCTGCACCACCTTCATGGTCAACGTGTTCGCGCCTCAGGGCCCGCGCGACGTAACCAAGCTCTCGCCGCACCATCATGATGATTTCGAGCAATGCTCGCTCGCGCTAGAGGGTGATTATATGCACCATCTGCGCTGGCCCTGGACCGCGAACCAGCACGACTGGCGCGATGATGAGCATGAGCGGTGCGGTGCGCCGTCCGTCTGCGTCATCCCACCACGCGTCATCCATACCTCCGCCCCCTCCGCGCCGGGCGACAATGTGCTGGTCGACATCTTCTCGCCGCCGCGCGCCGACTTCTCGGACATGGCGGGCTGGGTGTTGAACGCCGATGACT
>CAMLFF010000111.1 GCA_946479185.1 uncultured Sphingobium sp. | reverse complement strand
CGGTCGCGGCGATGCTGGCGCGGTGGCGGCCATAGCGGCGGTAGATATATTGCATCACCTCCTCGCGCCGCTCATGCTCGAAATCGACATCGATATCGGGCGGCTCGTTGCGATTTTCCGAGATGAAGCGGGAGAAAAGCAGCTTATGCTTAACCGGATCGACCGAGGTGACGCCCAGCACATAGCAGATGATCGAATTGGCTGCCGATCCACGCCCTTGGCACAAGATGCCTTCCCCCCGAGCGAAGCGCACCACATCATGCACGGTCAGGAAATAATAGGCATATTTGGCTTTGCGAACGAGCGCGAGTTCATGGCGTATCAGGTTGGAATGCGCGCGTGACAGCGTGTCGCCATAGCGTTCGCGCGCGCCCTTCATCACCAGATGCATCAGCCAGCGGTGCGGCGTCCAGCCGGGCGGCACGGGCTCATGGGGATATTCATAGCGCAGCTGATCGAGATCAAATTTGATCTGCGCGATCAGGCGCGCGCCTTCCTCAACGGCGTGGGGATGATCTGCGAAGATGCGCGCCATCTCCTCCCCATGCTTCACATGGCGCTCGGCATTGGCGGCAAGGCGCGTGCCGGCCTCGGCAAGGCTGGTGCCCTCGCGCACGCAAGTGACGACATCATGGAGCGGGCGCTGATCGGGCGTGGCGTAAAGCGCGTCATTGGTGGCGAGCAGGGGCGTGCGCATCTGGGCCGCCAGCGCCGCCAGTCTGGCGAGCCGCCGTCCGTCCCTGCCGCTATAAGCCATGCTGGCCCCCAGCCAGACCCGGTCCGGCGCATACTCTTTCAGCGCGATGAGTGTTTCGCGCAGCCTCTCCAGCGCTTGGGTCTGTGCGGCGAAACGCTTTGCGTCGACCAGCCGCAATTTTGGGGGCGGGGCTTCCTCAGCAGGCGGCTGGTCATTGCGGCTGTCATTCGTCTGGGGCCGCGCGCCTTCCTGGCCTTCCTTCAAAAAATCCAGCGTCGGCATCACGATGAGCAGCAGGCCATCGAGATGCGCGAGCAGGTCTTTCAGTCGCAGGATGCAATCGCCTTTCAAGGCGCGCCGGTTGCCCAGCGTCAGCAGCTTTGTGAGTTGTCCCCAGCCGTGCCGGTCCTGCGGATAAGCCACAATATCCGGCGTGCCATCGGCAAAGACAAGCCGTGCGCCGGTGGCGAGGCGAAACTCCAGCTCGGGCAATTTCGCCTTCATCTGACGCAAGGCAACCCATGCCCGCACCACGCCCGCGACCGTGTTGCGATCGGCAATGCCAATGCCTTTGAGGCCCGCCAATATCGCCGCTTTCACCATGTCGGCGGGGTGGGAGGCGCCGCGCAGAAAGCTGTAATTGGTGGCCGCCACCATCTCGACGAAATCGCTCATGCAAACAGGCCGTGGAGATACCAGACCGGGTTCGCGGCCTCCCGCCCATAAATGCCGCGCCGGAACAGCCAGAAGCGGTGGCCGTTGCGATCCTCGACGCGATAATAGTCGCGGGTCATGCCCTTATTGTCCGCGCGCCGCCACCAGAGCGATCCGATGCGCTCGGGGCCTTCCGCGCGCGCGACCTCATGCAAGGTGCGCCGCCAGCGGAAGTGGCGCGGCGGCCCATCGGGCACGCTGGCGAGCACCTCGATGCGTTGCGGCGGATCGAACAGATGGATGGGCCGCAGCGGCGGTTCGCCGGGCTCGGGCGCTGGCCATGCCTCGATCGGACGCGGATCAATCGCGGAAAAGACGAGCATCGCCTGCTCGGGAATATGGCTGTCCTGCGGCGCAAAGCGGCGTACGCGGTTGCGGCCCAAGCGGGTGGAGAGCCGGTCGATCAGCCGGGCAATCTCATCCTGCGCCACCGCCCCGCCTTCCAGCGGCAATTGCAGCGGATCGAGCGGCTCCAGCAACGGCACCAAAAGCCGCACCAGATCAAAGCCGAAGCCGGGGTCGATGGGGTCGTTCAATGTCTCGATCCGCTCATTGAACAAGCGCATGAGCAGCGGCACCTCGCGCGTGGGCAGGCTCGTCTCGATGCGCAGCCGCCGCACAAGCCCATCCGTGCGGAACAGTTGCGCCTCGAACCGCCGCCCGCCGCGCTGCGCATCCTCCATCTGCTGCACGGCATTGCCAGCCAATTGCTCGATGGCGGCAAGCATGGCCACCACATGGGTGACCGGCTCGGCAAAGCTACGCTCGACGATTAGCGCCGCATCTGGCCGCCGGGGCGTGATGCGGATGTCCCGCCCGCCCGCGACCCGCGCCAGCCGGTCCGTCGCGCTCTCGCCAAAGCGTGCGGAAAGCGGCGCGGAGGGGCGGGCGGTCAGATGCTCGATGCGCTTGAACCCCGCCCGGCGCAGCGCGGTGGTCTCCTCGGGCGGCAACTCCAAGGCCTCGACCGGCATGGCGCCGATATCACCCTTTCCGTGCCGCGCCTGCGCATGGGCAGCGTCCGGCGTATCCGCCAGCGCAATTTGCACATGCATGCCCAGCTGTTTCAGCCGCTTGATCAAGTCAGTGCAAAGCCCTGCCTCGCCGCCAAACAGATGTGCGCAGCCGCTGATATCGAGGATGAGCCCATCGGTCCCGTCAATCGCCACCATCGGCGTATAGCGGTCGCAGCCATCGGCAATG
Organism: uncultured Sphingobium sp.; assembly: GCA_946479185.1. The sequence continues at coordinate 6,607 of CAMLFF010000111.1, read as the reverse complement.
CGCTCTAGCAAGGCGGCATCGGCGGCCCTGTCGATATCATATATCGCAAGATCGGGCAGTTGCGCGCGGGCATCGGCCAGCCGCATGCCGGGTGACATGCCGAGCCGCAGGGCCTGCGGGGAGGGCGCGACGATCCGCATCATGCCCTTGCTTTTCTCGACGAGAACGAACGGTGCTTCAGCCGATACCTTTCCCGCGCGCTGCAAGCAGTCTGTTGGCAGGAAGGGGAGCCAGACCGCCAGATAGCGCCGGTTCGTGGAAAGCAGATTGGTCACGGTTCCACTCCAGGCATTGATGAAAAGCGGCGATTCCCCCGCGATGGCGCAAAAGTGCAATCTCGATTGCTGGCGGGCCGGGCGCATTGGCCTCCAGCGCTTGAGACGGGATCGAGCGGATCTGCCATCGCGTATGGGCAGCGCTCGGGCTGGGATCGGCGGTGCTACGCAGCACCAGCACGGTCACGCCGGTTTTCTCGGCCGAGATGGACAGGCGGCGGCTCGCGGTCAGATCGAAGGCGCGCGTCTTCTTCCAGGGCTCGATCAGCACCGCCGTGAGTTGCTGGCAGCGCACCGCATCGCCCGCGGCGCGCAGCAGCGCAATCTCATTGGGGGCCTGCACTTCGATGATGCGGGCGGGATCGAGGCCAAGGTCGATCAGTCCCGGCCCGTAAAGCTCACCAAAGCCGCGCGCCGCATCGCATTGCCGCAGCCACAACAGAGGCCCGCTGCCCAGCCGCATTGCCAGCATCAGCGCAAAGCCGGTCATGCTGGGCTGGTCGATGGGATCGGCAGCAAAGAGCTCATGCAGTCGTCCGCGCGCAAGGCCGCCGCCCAGCCGCGCATCGAGCAGGGCATGGCCCAGCGCAAACAGCGCTGCATCGCCCGATGGCATCGCCCCTTCGATCGCGCCGATGCGCGCTCTTAGAGCAGCCAATTTATGTGCCGACTCACGAATCATGTTCTCTTTATGTTCTCATTGAGAGGGAGGGGCAAGGGGGAGGAGCGCGTTGTGCGATGGCCTGCCAGCATCATGAGCAAGAGTTGTGACCGACACGGGCAAGCATGTGAGGAGGGTGCCGCCGCACATCATCGCCAGCGCCAGGCGATGTCGGCTCATAAAACCTAGATAACTATGCTATAGAAAATAGAGCTCTTCTTATCCCTGCATCTCAGGGCAACAAAGTGGCTTTGCATATCGCAACAGTCGATACTTCATCCTGGGACAACAAACTTCACGGTCACTTTATATAATATTAGAGTATTGTTTGATTAAAACTTTCCTCATGTCTCGATGATGAGAAACATTACTAAAATAAACATGCATCAATATCGTAACTAGGCACACATAAGGAATTCGATAAGAATTTTTCTATTGATAACCTTGTAGAAATTACATTCAAAAAATCCAAATTTCTATTTGCTGTCAACGCGCCCCATAGCTATGTCGACGAAGCCGGAAAGATATCCGGTTGTTTTGCGTGACTCGATGTCCGGGCAGCCCCCAGCAATCAAGGCGCGCTTTGGCGATAGGGTTTGAGGGGAGTATGCTATGAATAAACTGCAATTGGGGGCTATACCGTCTCTCGCATTGCCGCTGGCTCTTATGGCCGCACCCGCCTTCGCGCAGACGGTGCCTGCCGAGCAGGCAGAGGCGCCCAATCAGGCCGCCAGCAATGCGGGCATTCAGGATATCGTCGTCACCGCCACCCGCCAGTCGACGAATTTGCAGGATACCCCAATCGCCATCACCGCTGTCACATCGGAAGCGATGGAGCAGCAGGGCATCACCAGCGTGAGCGAGCTCACTGCGGTCGTCCCCAACTCCAGCTTCCGCAAGTCGCAGGGTGTGTTCGGCCCCGGCGTCGATGCGACGATCCGCGGCATCGGCAATCGCGATACCAGTCTCGCCAGCGAGCCCGTCGTCGCCTTCTATCTCGATGACGTCTATTATCCGACGCTACTGGGCTCCAACTTCGATCTGCTTGAGATTGATCGCATCGAGGTTTTGCGCGGCCCGCAAGGCACGCTTTTTGGTCGCAACTCGCTCGCGGGCGCGGTCAACATCGTCAGCACGCAGCCTTCGACCAATGCGATCTCGGGTCGCGTCCAGATCACGGGCGGCTCCTATGATCGGATGGATATTCGTGGCTCGCTCAATGTGCCGCTCAATGAGCAACTGGCCCTGACCGTCTCCGCGCTCGCCAAGAAGCGCACCGGCTATCAGAAGATCCTCGATTTCACCTGCGAGATGCGCCGTCAGGGCACGCCCGCGCTCGCAGGCTCGCTCCCCTATTCGTCCACGCTTAACCAGCCGACGGCAGGCTTCACGCCCAAGGATTGCGTCGTCGGCCATCAGGGTGGCGAAGATGTGCAGGCCTATCGCGGATCGCTGCTGTGGAAGCCTGCCGATACAGTGCGCGTCACGCTGACGGGCGATTATATCCGCGACACCAGTGAAAATGGCGCCGACACGATCGTCAACATCGTGAACAATCGCGTATCCGGCACGGTCGTCTCCGCCGCGGCGACCTATGGTCTGGTGTATGACCAGCGCTTCGTGCCGAAGGATCCGTACAGCACTTTTGCAAGCTTTAGTGATCCCATCGCGGCTGGCACGGTCATCCCCGGAAACACATTCTACAATGGCTATAGGGTCAACGGCACTGCCGTGCGCGGCGGTGCGAGCTTCTCGCCCTTCATCGACCTGAAGAACTGGGGCGTATCGGGCAAGATCAGCGCGGACATCACGCCGGACATCAATTTCCTCGCCGTGGTCGCCTATCGCGATATGGTCGAGACACACAGCTATGATGATGATGGCTCGCCGATCAATGTGGTCATGCGCTCCAACACCTTCTCCTCGAAATATTGGACGATCGAGACGCGCCTTTCCGGCAAGATGGATTTTGTGGATTGGGTCGTCGGCGCCTTCTACTTCAACGCCAAGGGCTCGCAGCACGCGGTCTTCATCTCGCCCCAAAGCAACTTCCAGCGCCTGATCGATTCCGATTTCGATCCGACCAGCAAGGCTGTCTTCGCCAATGCGACCGTGCGTCCATTTGGTGAGCGTTTCGGCATCGTGGGCGGCTTGCGCTATTCGGATGACAGGAAAGCGGTCGATTTTTACAATGTGCTCGATACGTCGCCAAGCCTGAGTGATACCGTCTTCAACGTCATTCCACAGCAGAAGCGGCTCGACTGGAAAGCTGGCCTGAATTTTCAGGCGACGCCGAACATCCTCGTCTATGCCTCGGCTGCGACCGGCAACTCCCTGCCCGGCTTTGATCCGCGTCCGCAGCAGCCTTCGCAGATCGCGCAGTTTGATGGCAATGACGACATTGCTTATGAACTCGGCACAAAGCTCGATCTGTTCGATCGCAAGGTTCGCTTGAACCTTGTTGCCTTCTACACGGACTTCAAGAACCGCCCGACGACGATACAGGGTTCTGAAGCGCTGCTTGGGTCAAATGGAAATGTGCCCGGTAACCGCGCGCTCGCGCCGCTTCCCGGTGGCCCTCCCGGCTCCACCACATGCGGAGCGGTCGTGGCGGCGGGCACGGGCATCACATGCCTTGGCCGTACCTATTATCGCAACCAGCCTGCCAAGATCCGTGGCTTTGAGGCCGAGTTCACCATCAACCCCATCGATGGCCTGCTCATCAACGGTTCTGCTGGCTACACCAAGCTGACCGCGCCGGACATCCGCGAGCGGACATTCAACCGCCGCCAGAACACGCCGTTTTGGACCGCGAATGCGGGCATTCAATATGAGGCGGATGCGCCGGGCCTTGCCGGATCGGTCACGCCGCGTCTCGACTGGACTTATGAATCCAGCCAGGTCGTGTCAGGCGTGTCGACCACCTTCGACAATCTGCTGCCAGCCCGCTCGGTGTTCAATGCCCGTCTGACTTATCAGAATGACGAGCATGGCTTCTCGATCGCTGCCGGTGCGACCAACCTGTTCAACAAACTCTATTATTACAATGTGTTCGACTCGCAGGCGCTCGGCGCAGCCTATACAGGTGCACAGCCAGCTGCACCGCGCCAGCTCTACCTCACGGTGGAGAAGAAGTTCTGATCCTGCGCTGACAAGCAGTCACCCGATCAAGGTGCATGATGAGGCTGGCAGGGGCGTTCGACCCTCGCCAGCCTCATCTCGTTTCAGGCTTGCACGCGGACGGGCGCAAAGGATCATAGACAGTCCTGTTCAGCTTGATCTAAACCAGCATCACGAGACTTTAGATGGCGCAAAGCCGCGCGCAATTAAGATGAAAGACGAACGAGATGGCCAAGTCCGATCCTGCGGTGATTGAGCGGAAGCGGCCAGCCGAACGCGCGGTCGATGATGATTTCATCCCCTCGCTCGAAAAGGGCCTGGCCGTGCTGGAGCTCTTCAGCGCTGCCAATCCCGAATGGACGCTCAGCCAGATCGCGCGCGAGTTGAGCCTCAGCCCCGGCAGCACGCGCCGTATTTTGCGCACGCTTGAGAAGCTGGGCTATGCCGCCTCGGATGAAGGGCGCTTTGGCCTTACCCCGCGCGTCCTCAATCTCGGTTTCGCCTATCTCTCGTCGCAGCCATTTTCGCAGGTCGCCCAGCCTATGCTCATGCGGCTGGCGCGTCAGTTGGAGTCCACTTGCTGCATCACCGTGCTGGACGAGCGGGAAGTCGTTTTCATTGCGCGCGGTACACACAAGACGATCGAGCCCTTTTTTGTGCATGTGGGCGCGCGCTTGCCCGCTTATGCCACTGCGCCCGGCAAGGTGCTGCTTGCCGGACTGTCAGCGGACGAACTGGAGCGTCGCCTCGATGGCTGGCCGCTTGAAGCCTTCACGCCCAACACGATCTCCGACATCGCCAGCCTGAACGATCAGGTCGCGCAGGCGCGTGAGCGCGGTTTCGCTATCAATGATCAGGAGATTTTCCTGGGCCAGCGTTCCATCGCCGTGCCCTTATCGCTCGCCGGCGTTCAGTCCGCATCGCTCGTAGCAGCAACGTCCGTCAGCAATGCCTCGGTGGAGCGCCTGATCTCGGATTTGCTGAAGCCCCTGCAAGCGGCAGCGGCGGAAATCGAGCAGGTCGCGTCCTCGCTGCTATAAGGCCGGGCAGCCCAGTTTTTTAGCTCTGCCAGACGCTTTTCCACATCGCGCAAATCTTGTTGCCGTCCGGGTCGCGCAGATAGGCGATATAGGGCTGCCCGAAGCTGTCTGGCCGCACGCCGGGTGCGCCATCATCGGTGCCGCCATTGGCGAGGCCCGCGCGATGGAAAGCGTCCACCTCATCGGTATTTTTCGCGCGGAAGCCAATCGTCCCGCCATTGGCGAATGTCGCGTCCTCGCCGTTGCGCGGTGCCCGCACGGCAAATCCCTGCTCGCCGCTACGATAGGCCAGCACAGACGCCTGCGCCGGCGCGCCATTGGAGTAACCCAGCGCTGCCATCACCGGATCATAGAAGGCGCGGGCTTTTTCCAGATCGTTCGTGCCGACCAGCACATGATTGAACATCATTGCGATCTGCTCCTCACTGCGCTTTTTGGCCATTGGCGGCGGGCGTGCAGCCCGCCTGATCCAGCGCGATGCCGGCAACGGAAATGCGCTGCATCACCCGGCGCTGGCCATGATAGTCATTCACGGCATAATGCAGCACCTGCAAATTATCCCAGAAAGCCACGCTGCCGGGCTGCCACTTCATCCGCACCTGATATTCCGGCCGCTCGCACCAGGTGAAGAGGAATTGCAGCAGCGGCGCGCTCTCTTCCTTGGTCCAGCCCTCGAAGTGCGTGGTGTAGCCACGGTTCACGAACAAGGATTTGCGACCCGTGATCGGGTGGCGGATCACGACCGGATGGGTTGCCTTGACCACTTTCAGAGGCGCGTTCGCATATTGGGGGAGCAGCGACATGGAGGTGATGACGCGCTCATTATCATGCATCGCGCGCATGGTCTCCAGCTGCGCCTTCATGCCATCGGAAAAGTCGTCATAGGCCGCCGCCAGCGTCGCATAAGCGGTATCTCCACCCGCTATTGGCAGTGTTTTGGCAGCGAGGATCGATCCCCAAGAGGGGATTGGATTGAACGTTTGATCCGCATGCCAGCCGCCGCCCACATTTTGGAGCTGCTGCTCTTCCTTCTCGATCATGGTGATCTGCGCGTCGGTGATGCCCGCGCTGCGGTCCGCACCCGGCAGGAAAAAGCGCCCGCCAAAAGCGCGCTGGCGCTCGGCGCTCAGATCCTGATCGCGGAAGAAGAGGACTCCATTTTCCGCCAATGCCATTTTGATCTGCTCGATGATCTGCTCATCAAGCTCCTGCGAGATATCGACATTGCCAATTTCCGCGCCGATCAGCCCATTGATCTTGGTGACTGTAATCCCGCCGCTACTCATTTTTACATTCCACGAGCCATCTTCAACTGCCTGCCAGCAGGAACGGAAGAGCAAGCTATTCCCGCCTCCCGCCTCCTGCATCCCATACTGCAGAATCCGGAATAGTTTCCGGCAATGGGAATTTTGAGTGCAGCATTTTTAGGATTGATGCAAGATGGCATGATGCGCGGGCGCTAAACCGTTAATGATGAAAGGCCTACGCAATCATAGAAAACAGCTCGTAAT
>CAMLFF010000110.1 GCA_946479185.1 uncultured Sphingobium sp. | reverse complement strand
GGCAAGCGGTTGATATCAGCCGTAAAGCTCATGCCGCGCAAAAGGGGCAGGAGCCTGCTGTCCTGTGGTTCACGGGTCTTTCCGGCTCGGGCAAATCGACCATCGCAAACATCGTCGAGAAGAAGCTTTACGCGCTCGGGCGCCACAGCTTCCTGCTCGATGGCGATAATGTGCGCCACGGCCTCAATAAGGATCTCGGCTTTACCGAGGCGGACCGGATCGAGAATATCCGACGCGTGGGTGAGGTCGCCAAGCTGATGACTGACGCCGGGCTGATCGTCATCACTGCCTTCATCTCGCCGTTCCGTGCGGAGCGGGAGATGATCCGCAGCATGCTGCCGCAGGGCGAATTCATCGAGATTTTCATCGATACGCCGCTCGCCGAAGCGGAAAAGCGGGATGTGAAGGGCCTCTACAAAAAGGCGCGGGCAGGGGAGCTCAAAAACTTCACCGGCATCGATAGTCCGTACGAAGCCCCCGAACATCCCGAGATCCGCGTTGATACGCAGGCGCTTTCAGCCGAGCAGGCCGCGGACATCATCGTCGAGCGTCTCATGGGCGTGTGGAGCCCTGATCTGTGAGCGATGCAGAACTGGCTGCGCAACTGGCGCGGGAGGCAGGCCAACGCCTTCTGGCGCTGCGCGATTCATCCCCCTGCGTCGGCAAGTCGCTTGGCGATGCCGGTGATGCCGCAGCCAATGCCTATCTCTGCTCGGCCCTGCGGGAAGCGCGCCCCGATGACGGCCTGCTTTCGGAGGAAAGCCGCGATACGCCCGAGCGGCTGAGCAAATCGCGCGTCTGGATCATCGACCCCGTCGATGGCACGCGCGAATATAGCGAGGCTCGGGCTGATTGGGCGGTCCATGTCGGCCTTGCAGTTGATGGCGTCACCGTCACCGGCGCGGTAGCGCTCCCCGCGCTCGGCGTCGTCCTGCGATCAGATGAGTCCGCTCCTGTGCCACCCGCGCCGCCACGCTTGCGGATGGTGGTCAGCCGCACCCGGCCTGCACCTGAAGCTCTGGCCGTGGCGCAGGCGCTGGATGCCGAACTTGTGCCAATGGGCTCCGCCGGCGCCAAGGCGATGGCAATCGTGCGGGGCGAGGCGGATATCTATCTGCATTCCGGCGGGCAATATGAATGGGATAGTTGCGCCCCGGTCGCTGTCGCGCTGGCGCACGGCCTGCATTGTTCCCGCATCGATGGTACGCCGCTGGTGTATAACCAGCAGGATGTCTACATGCCGGACCTGCTCATCTGCCGCAAAGCCCATGCGGAGCAGGTTCTCGCCCTTATCGCGCAGGCCTAAAGCGCGCGATACCAGACCTGCATATCATGCTGGCTCTCGCCGGACTGATCGATATCCCGCCAGGCATAAGTCGCGATAAGCCCATCAATCGGCGCATAGCCCCGCTTGCGCCAAAATCCTGAAAGATCCCGCGCACCGACCGGGCGAAGCGCATGGTCTTGCGGCCTGATCACGGCGCAAAAACAAGCCGCGCTCGCCCCCGCTTCGCGCGCAGCGGCCTCCCGTGCATCGAAAAATGCGTGCCCGACGCCTTGCCCGCGATAATCTGCGCGTAAGACGGACTCGCCGAAATAATAGAGCGTCGAGATATCCATGCCGCGCTGCTCGAAGGGCAAGCGAAACGCGTCATCCTGACCCGCCATCGCTGAGGCTGTCGCCGCACCCACAATCTCTTCGCCATCGCGGGCAATGATCAAAGCGGCCTGCGGATTATCCAGAAAATCGCGCAAATAGCGCTGCTCATAATCGAGCGACCCGTCATAAAGATAAGGCCATTCGCGAAACACAGTGATGCGCAGCCGGGCAAGATCATCCAGCAACGCCTTGCGCGCAGCCAGATCGCGCACCGTCTCAACCGTGACTGCGCTCATGCAGGCGATGTTTCGTCGCTCACCTGAGCGATCCAGTCAGCGAGATTATAATAGACGGTCACGCGGCGGATCAGCCCATCGGCAATCTCGAAAAACGCACCAGCAGGCAGCGTATAGCTCTGTCCATGCGCGGCAGGCAGGCCCTCGTCGGCGCTCAGATATTCCCCGTGAACGATGAATTCCGCCGACGCACGGCTGCCATCCTGATTCACCATCAGCGCAATGTCGCTCAACCGCTCGCGATAGGCGGTGTCCATCCGTTCAAGAAACGCTGCAAAAGCCGCCTTGCCCGCTTCACGCCCGCCCTGATTGATATCATGGACCACATCGTCAGCAAGGCATGCCAGCATGCCCTCGCTGTCCCCGGCATTGAAGGCGGCGTAGTAGCGTTCGAGCAATGAGAGGCTCTGCTGACCGGCCATTATTCACTCCTGCACCGTCGATCAGCCAGACTCGGGCTGATCCTATTTCAACGAAGCGGGGGATTAGAGGCGAGCCAGCATGCCCGTCAAACTGATAGCTGGCCGTGGGCTGTTATCACCCAATCACCCGCCATATTTTTGCTTGAGTGCAACCGCATCTATGATCACACCGCCCACAATGAAGGTGGCGGAGCAGCAGGTCACGAATAGAATAACGCCCGGGGCGCCTGGATAATCATGCAGATAATGCGCGCCACGCGCCGTCGCGCCCATGGCCACCGCATAGATTGCGAGAAAGGCCTCGAACTTCGTTTTTATCGTAAACAGGCGCTTAATTTTATGCATGTCACTCGCAGCAACGCCAGCGGAGGGGCGAAGTTCCTGCGCTTGGGATAGCGAGCGGTTAACAAAGTGTAAACCAATTGGGGTGGCCCATTATAGGACGTGGGCGCATCAAAGCAGGTGGCGAAACTCTGCGACCACATCGCGGTAAACGGGGCGTTTGAACGGCACGATCAGCTCAACCAGCAAGTCCGCTTCCATCCAGCGCCAGGATTTGAACTCGGGGTGCGCGGTTGCAATGTCGATATCGCTATCCTCACCCTTGAATCGCACGAGAAACCATTGCTGGGTCTGCCCGCGATATTTGCCGCCCCACAGCTTTCCGACCAGCTCATCGGGAAGATCATACAGATGTTCCTTCGTGGAGCGCGCGATCACGTCGACCAGATTGCCTGCAATGCCCGTTTCCTCGCCAAGCTCGCGCACCAATGCCTGCTCGGCCGTCTCGCCCTTATCGATGCCGCCCTGTGGCATCTGCCAGGCATCGCTCTCCTTGGAATCGAGCCGCTGCCCGGCAAACACCTGGCCCTGCCGGTTTGCCAGCATGATGCCCACACAGGGTCGATAGGGGAGGGAGCTATTCTTGGTCATGATTGCACTGCTTATGAGGATATGCCGGTTAACCGGAGCCGAACCATCGGCGATGGCGAGTACGGCGGGAAAAGGCAATGATTAGCTGCGCGGAATTAACGCGAAGCTATGCGGATTCGCTCTCAGCGCCTTGACGTTGGCGGATGCGCGCGGGATGAGCAGCCCATGGATAATCTCACGCACAGCATGGTCGGCGCGGTTTTGGGTCAGATGGGCCTCAAGCGCAAATCCGGGCTGGGCATGGCGACGATCATCATTGCCGCGAATATTCCGGACATTGACGCGACCTGCACATTCCTCGGCACCCAGTCCCTCGCCATGCGGCGGGGGCTGACCCACGGCCCAATCGCGATGCTGCTGTTGCCACTGGCGCTAGCCGTTATCATGGTCGGCGTGGATCGCTGGCAGGCGCGGCGTGGCACCCGTCCGGAAAGTCGTCCACGGGTGCGTTTCCTGTGGCTCTGGCTCATCGCGCAGATCGGCACGCTCAGTCATCCGGCCTTCGACTGGCTGAACAGCTACGGCGTGCGGCTGCTCTCGCCGTTCAGCGAGCAGTGGTTCCATGGCGACACGCTGTTCATCATCGATATCTGGCTCTGGGCACTGCTCATCGGCGGTTATCTCTGGGCACGGCGCGGCGAGAAGATCGATGCCGCCCATATGATGAAGCGCGCTCGGATCATCTTCGCGCTTGCCAGTGCCTATATCTTCACAAATGGCGTGGTCACGGGCGTTGCGGAGGCCAGGTCGACCAATTGGCTCGCCACGCAGGGCGTGCAAGCCGATCTGGTCGTTGCCAATCCCCGCCCATTTTTCCCCTGGCGCCGCGAAATTCTGTGGCGGGGCATGGGCCGCCATGGCGCCTTCCCGTGGAGCGCTTTCAACGCGCAAGCGCCCGATGCCGCCGCTGCCAATGGCGAGCCAACGGGGATGAGCGACCCGGCGATCAGTCTCGCCAAAATCCGCGACGACGACGCCCGCGCCTTCCTCTTCTGGTCCCGCATGCCACTCTCGCGGCGCGCAGAAAATGGCGACCTGATCCTTATGGATCAGCGTTTTGCAGATCGCATGACAGGCGGCAGCTTCACAGTGCGCGTTCCGGCAGAAACGCTGAAGTGAGCGCCGCTCCCACAATCCTGTGGTTCCGGCGCGATCTGCGCCTCAGGGATCAGGCCGCCCTCCTCGCGGCTTGCGAGCAAGGCCCTGTCATCCCCGTCTATGTGCTGGATGATGAGACGCCGAAGCACCGCGCAATGGGTGCCGCCTCGCGCTGGTGGCTGCATCACAGCCTCGCCAATTTGGACGCTGCGCTGCGTGAGCGCGGCTCTCGCCTCATCCTGCGACGTGGCAAAACCGATGTGGCGCTTGCCCGGCTCGCGAGCGAGACTGGCGCCAAATCCGTCCACGCGCTCCACCATTATGAGCCCTGGCATCGCAATGCCGAGAAGGCCGTCGCCCGCGAACTGGATCTGCAACTGCATGACGGCAATTATCTGCACCCACCGGGGCTGCTAAAAACCGGCGGCGGCAATCCCTATCGCATCTTTACGCCCTTTTGGCGCGCCCTGCAGCAAGTCATGCCGCCTCTAAAGCCGCAGGATGCGCCCGATAACATCCCGGCGCCATCCAAATGGCCGACCAGTGATAAGCTCGCCGATTGGGACTTGCTACCCACGCGTTCCAATTGGGCCAGCGCATTCAAGGCTGACTGGACTCCGGGCGAAGCAGGCGCCGAAACCTATCTGGACGCGTTCGAGCCTGAGGTCGGAGACTATGACATCCGCCGCAATCTCCCTTCGCTTGAGGGCTCCTCTCGCCTGTCACCCCATCTGCATTTCGGTGAAATCTCGCCCGCCACTGTCTGGCATGCGCTGGAAAAGAAGAAGGGGGCAGAGATCTATCTGCGCGAGATCGCGTGGCGCGATTATGCGCAAGGCATCATCCTGCAATTCCCCGATTATGGCAGCGCCAATGCCCGCGAGAACTTCGATGCCCTCCCGTGGCGCGATCTGCGCGATGCCAAAGCGGATTTTGACGCCTGGAAACAAGGGCGCACCGGCTACCCGATCGTCGATGCCGGAATGCGCCAACTTTGGGCAACGGGATGGATGCACAACCGCGTCCGCATGATTGCCGCCAGCTTCCTCATCAAACATCTTCTCATAGATTGGCGGCATGGTGAGCAATGGTTCTGGGATACGCTGGTCGACGCGGACTATGGCAATAATGCCGTAAACTGGCAGTGGGTCGCAGGCACGGGGATCGATTCCAACATGTTCGTGCGGATCATGGCACCTCTCACCCAATCGGAGAAATTCGATGCAAGTGACTATATTCGCGAGTGGGTTCCTGAGTTATCGAAATTGTCAGATGATGCGATTCATGATCCAGACGCACAGGGCTGCCGTCCCGCCGATTATCCCGCCAAGCTCATCGGACACCGCGAAGCACGCGAGCGAGCCCTTGCCGCCTTCGCTCGGATCAAAGCCTGATCATGTTGCCCGATTGTGTTCGACGCTGATTTCGGCTGAGATGCACCCATGACCGTTCATACGCCCATCGCTGCACGCCAGCGCGCCATCCTGCGTCAAGCCAGTGCGCGCTGGACCGGCCATTTGTGGAAGCGCGTGCCCACCCGCCTGTTCGAGCCGTTGATGCGCAGCGTGGACAAGGGCCTGATTACCGGGGCGCTCGAACTGCATTTGCCCGATGGCACCATTCGCATGCTGGGCGGGCGAGGGCAGGGTTTCTCTGCCATCGTCCACCTCGCCAACTGGCGCGCGCTTGCACGGCTCGGCACGGCAGGGTCGAGCGGCTGGTATCGCGCCTGGGCGGATCGGGACTGGACCAGCCCCGACCCCGTGGCGCTCTTCGCATTGTTTGCCGCCAATGCCCGCTCGCTAGGGACTGCCGCGCGATCAGCTGGCCTTGTGCGGATCATCAGCCGGTTGAAGCTCGCTGCCCGCCGCAACAGCAAACGTGGTGCAAGGCGGAACATTGCGGAACATTATGATCTCGGCAATGATTTCTATTCGCTCTGGCTCGATGAGACGCTGACCTATTCAAGCGCAATCCCCGCCAATCCCAACGAGCCGCTGGAGAAAGCGCAGATCCGCAAAATCGATGCGCTGCTCGACAGACTAAGTCTCAAAGATGACGATCAACTGCTTGAAATTGGCTGTGGTTGGGGCGAGTTGGCCGTTCAGGCCCTCAACCGCACAAATCTGGCCTATACGGGCCTGACATTATCGAGCGAGCAGCGCGCATTCGTCCAACAGCGCCTGACCGATCGCAGTGGCGAAGTGCTCCTCCAGGATTACCGCGATTGCCAGGGCAGCTTTGATGCCATCGCCAGTGTCGAGATGGTCGAAGCGGTCGGCCAGGCCTATTGGTCCGCCTATCTGGAAACGGTCGCGCGCTTGCTCAAGCCCGGTGGCCGCGCCGCCATCCAATATATCAGCATTGATGACGAGATTTTCCCCGCCTATGCCGCGCGGGCAGATTTCATCCAAAGCTATGTGTTTCCCGGCGGCTGCCTGATCGCGGAGAAGCAGTTCCGCGCGCTAGCCGATGCCAACGGGCTTGAATGGCGCGATCAAAAGCGCTTCGGCCTCGATTATGCTTGGACACTGCGCAAATGGCGCGAGCGGTTCGATCATGTTGTCGAGGCGGCTCAACTTCCGCCAAGGTTCGATGAGCGCTTCGTCAATCTGTGGCGCTATTATCTCATGTATTGCGAAGGTGGCTTCATGGGGCGCAGTATCGATGTGTCGCAAGTCACGCTCATAAAGCGTTGAAACAAAACATCTAAAGCCGATCAACCTCTGTCCTGATTAACGCAATCTGTGCCTGCATCCGTGGCAGCTGGCTTTCCTCCTCATCCAGAATGGCATGGAAGGCACGGCGTTTCCATTCAGCAGCCTGCGCCTCGTTCGACATCTCACCTGCAGGCATTGTGGAGAGCAGGATATCGATCAGCCGATCTGCACCGTGCAGCCGCCCCCAAAGATAATCATTCTCGCGATAGGCCCTGCTAAAAAAGGCCCCGAAGCTATTGAATTCTATGCCTCTCAATGTCGCCGCCGCACCGCCAGACCGGATCGCGGTCGCATCCTCCGGAGAGATGCGATCGACCTTGATCGGATCATATTCATCCAGACCTTCGCCTTGCAGCAGCGGTAAGGTCGCAATGTCGAAAAAGGGGAAGCCCAGATAGGTTTTGAGCAGCGCCTTGCGGTCGTCTGCTGGCAGCGCTGTTGCCAGATCGGCAAATCGCTCGTCGATAAGGTCATCCAGCGCCCGCAAATCCCGCGCCTGCGCAATCGCATCGAGCGCCCCCAGCGGGTCTTCGTGGAATGTCCGGGCCTTTTCCCGCAACGCCTCGTCGAACCAATTCGCCGTCTGGCGCGCCGCATAATGCCCGATGGCATCATAGAGCATTTCCAGCATTGCAGAGCGCCCAGCCTGCGCCGCGCCATTGAGATGTGGCGCGTCGGTCATGTTCGAAACGTGCCGAGCGATGAACCGCAATCGCCTGATCCTGAAGGCAATATCATGACTACGGAAGAAACTGATCAACGCCGCGCTCGCGCCATCGCCTGAGCCGCTGCCAAGTTGATCGATCCCATCTGCGTTCAATCGTGCGCTCAATATCGCGCGGGTCGCATCGCGGTCCCCCGCCGCGCCGTCGTCCGCGAGGGCGTGCAACAGATCAACCAACTCGTCCAATATCCCGGAATATTTGAGATGCCCATAAGCGGGATAGGCAAAGCCGGCCGCTTTCGATGCTTTGGTCTGGAGCTTCGATCGCCAGATCGCCAGCCGCGCTGCGGTGGGCCGCAACAGAAACATCGTGCGACCCAATGTCGCATCGACTGTCCGCTCGATATCGGGCCGCAGCGCCTCAATGATCCGGCGCATGTTCAGGATGCGGGCGGATCGCGCCGCAATCGCTTCAAGATTGTCACGGATCGGCTGCTCGCGCGGAATATCGCTGATCGCGCCAAAAATCGTGCGGAAAAAGCCCGGCAATGGCCGTTCGCCGCTCGCGTCGCGCTTGGTGGGCGAGGTGAGGCGAAACCCCGCCGCGCTTGGTGATGGCTCGATATACACGAAGCGCCGGTCCACTTGCCGCCGCGCAGGGCGATCCTTGAGCGCATCGATCGCTTGCGCAAAGGGCGCGTTAGCGAGGACGGAGCCGTCGATCAGCACCGCATCTTCTGCCTGCCCCTTGCGGCTATGCCCCGGGAGGATACGCCGCAAAAATTCACCGCGCCCCGGCCAGGCGCGCTCATTTTCCGCCAGCACGCCATCTAATTCGCGCACCGTAAAGGGCGGGAAGGCGCCCGGAAAGCTGGCGGTCGCACGCGCCGCAAACACCAGCTCAGCGGGATCGGCAAGACCACGCGGCCTTATCCCGCGGGCCAAAAAGCCCAAGGTCAGCCGATGTTCGGTTTCCTGTATTTCCGCCGGGCTGTTCAGGCGCAGCGTCTCCTCATGCCCCGTAAAATCCGTGGCCGTCACGAACAGATCGAGCGGGTGGCCGTGCGGGAGTAGCGGGTCCGTCGCCGGGCCTTTCGCCATCGCGTCAAAGGCGCCGAGCAGCAGGCGGGTGAAGCCCTTGCCGCCAAAGGGCGGCGCAAACCAGCGGCCGCGCACGAAGTTGGAGAGCTTGCGGCGTACTTCCTCCCGCGTCTCCGGCGCCACCGTGCTGTTTACGCTGTCACCGCGTCTGCGCAACAACGCCCAGAGTATTGGAGCAACCCAGAATTTTGTGAAGCGGGAGAGGGGGCGCGCGTCCGGATCGAGCAATATGTCCGCATCCGCGCATTTGAGCCACAGGTCCGTTAGCGGATCGAGCGACTGCCCGCTCTCTATGGCGTGCGCGAGGAAGATGCCATTGATGCCCCCAGCACTGGCGCCCGCAATGATATCCGGCAGCACACGCAGCTTGAGGTCGTGATCGCTCATGCAGGCGTGGAGAATATCCTGATAGACCG
>CAMLFF010000109.1 GCA_946479185.1 uncultured Sphingobium sp. | reverse complement strand
CACGACGCTCTTCCGATCTTATTCAATTTACATGGTCCACACTTTCCTCCAGTTCCGGCTTGTCAACGCGGCAACGCTCTTGGCGAAGCTGTCAGGCAAGCAGATCGTGGAGACGGCGGATGGCCATAGCAGCTTCGCCGCAACCGGCTTCCTGGCGGACGCGATCAGCCTCTCCTTCCTCGCGCTGGTGATCCTGTTTGCCTATGGGAGCTATCGATTGATAGAGAGGCCAGCCCAGCGCATTTCGAGAAAATGGATCGGCGGCAGACGCGCTTCTGCTTGAAGCGATCTGAACATCTTGAAGTCCTCCCTCAAACGTCCGATGTAGGCAGGCGAAACGGCCAAACATGAAAGAGAACCATGAACGACAATTTTGATCCGCTCGGGGCGCTTGTTCCAATCGTTATCGAGCAGTCGAACCGCGGCGAGCGCAGCTTCGACATTTTCTCGCGCCTTTTGCGGGAGCGGATCATCTTTGTGACGGGCCAGGTCGAGGATCATATGGCCTCGCTGATCGTCGCGCAGCTGCTGTTCCTTGAGTCGGAAAATCCGAAGAAGGACATCTGGATGTACATCAATTCGCCCGGCGGCGTCGTGACCAGCGGCATGGCGATCCATGACACGATGAAATATATCCGCCCCAAGGTTGGCACGGTCTGCATCGGTCAGGCTGCATCGATGGGCAGCTTCCTGCTGGCTTCCGGCGAGCCGGGGATGCGCTTTGCCCTGGGCAATGCGCGGATCATGGTCCATCAACCGTCCGGAGGAGCGCAGGGCATGGCGTCTGACATCGAGATTCAGGCCAAGGAAATTTTGCGCATTCGTCGTCGCTTGAATGATCTCTATGCGAAATATACCGGTCAGCCGCTTGAGCGGATCGAAGCTGCGATGGATCGTGACACCTTCCTTGAGGCAGACGAAGCCAAGGCATTCGGCATCGTGGACGAAGTTTACGACAAGCGGCCCGGCGTCGCGGAGGAAGGCTCGTCCACCTGATCTATGACGGTCCCATGGGAAGCGAGGCTTTTCGTTCGCTTCCCATGGGATAATCCGCCTCGTTTCATCGGTGCTGAGCGCCTTTGGACAGGCGAGGGCGGCATAGGACGGATGAAAGCTCAGGGGTCTAACGCATCGCGGGTTGTAGAAGTGCGAGCGGGACGACATATTAGCATAATGGGCTTCGCTAATGCCTCGGACTCAGCCGGGGTTAAGATATGCATGATATGTCGAGCGAGGCCAATTGAGGTGATTGAATGACAAAGCTCCAGGGCAGCGATTCGAAGAGCACACTTTACTGCTCTTTCTGCGGCAAATCTCAGCACGAGGTGCGCAAGCTGATTGCAGGCCCAACTGTGTTCATTTGCGATGAGTGCGTTGAGCTGTGCAACGACATCATCCGCGAAGAAACCAAGGGTGGACTTGCAGGACGCAAGGAAGGCGGTGTGCCGACACCCCAAGCCATTTGCGATGTGCTCAGCGATTATGTGATCGGCCAGCAACGTGCCAAGCGCGTGCTGTCGGTGGCGGTCCACAACCATTATAAGCGGCTCGATCATGGCGCCAAGACTGGCGATGTTGAGCTGGCCAAATCCAACATCCTGCTGATCGGCCCCACGGGTTGCGGCAAGACCTTGCTGGCGCAAACGCTGGCAAAGACGTTCGACGTGCCATTCACGATGGCGGATGCCACCACCTTGACGGAAGCGGGTTATGTTGGTGAGGATGTTGAGAACATCATTCTCAAGCTGCTGCAGTCTGCCGACTATAATGTCGAGAAGGCCCAGCGCGGCATTGTCTATATCGACGAGATCGACAAGATCAGTCGCAAAGCTGAGAACCCCTCGATCACGCGGGACGTTTCCGGTGAGGGTGTTCAGCAGGCGTTGCTCAAGCTGATGGAAGGCACGACTGCGTCTGTGCCTCCGCAGGGTGGGCGCAAGCATCCGCAGCAGGAGTTCCTGCAGGTGGACACGACCAATATCCTGTTCATTTGCGGCGGCGCCTTTGCGGGCCTAGAGAAGATCATCGGTGACCGGCTCGAGGGCAAATCGATCGGCTTTGGCGCGAATGTGGCCTCAGCCGACGAGCGGCGCGTGGGTGCTTTGCTGAAGCAGAGCGAGCCGGAGGATCTGCTGAAGTTCGGGTTGATCCCTGAATTTGTCGGTCGTCTGCCGGTGATCGCGACGCTTGAGGATCTCGACATCTCCGCGCTGGTCCAGATCTTGACGGAGCCCAAGAACGCGTTGGTCAAGCAATATGGCAAGCTGTTCGAGCTTGAGGATGTCGATCTGACGTTCACCGATGATGCGCTGGTCGCAATTGCCAAGCGTGGCATCGAGCGGAAGACGGGCGCGCGTGGGCTTCGGTCGATTATTGAATCGATCCTGCTCGATACCATGTTCGATCTGCCGACGATGGAAGGCGTTACCGAAGTCGTCGTCGACAAGGACGTCGTCGACGGTCGTAAGGAGCCCGTGCGTGTGTTCGCTGAGAAGCAGCGCAAGACGGGCGACGCTGCCTGATTTCGACTGCCCGTCGCTGCGGGTCGCTGATTTAATATTTTGCGCGCGTTCAGAGATGGACGCGCGCAATTGCTTATGGGTCGAGTGATTGGGTTGAATGCGGCACGTCAGCGCCGTTATCACCCGTTGAGGTCCGGCATCGGTGCCGCGATGTTCGTGGATGAGGCGCAGGCGCGCTGTGTGCATAATGTAGGTGCCCCCGATCTACCGATGCGATTGCGGAGAGGGCGTTGGTTTTCGGCGTTCTGTCCAAACGCAAAACGCCGCCGACCTTTGGGTCGACGGCGTTTCAATCATGCGTTAGCAATGATTAGGCGTAGGTCATCCGAACCGCAGCCGAACGGCGGCGCATCAGGCCACCGACCAGGCCGAGGCCGCCGAACATCATCGCCCAGGTTGCTGGCTCTGGAACAGCAGCAACCGAGAGGTTGTCGATCTCGAACGAATTGCCGGTCGACTGAAGCTTCAGTCCGACAATCGTCTCGCCAACGCCAGCATTGATCGTGAACAGCCCGTTGGTGTTCATCGCGATCTGGTTGCCGTTCGCGTCGTTGGTGAAGTTACCACCTGGCGTGATGACGGTTTCAAGGCCCCCAGCAAGCAGGACGGTCAGCTTGTTGAAGTTATCAATCGAACCCCAATCGAACCGAACGGAATTCGTGCCAGCGAAATTGATCGTCGCAAAGCCATTGTTGAGAACCGAGAGATAGGAATTCGACCCGAACGTTGCATAGGCTGGCGGAGCACCAGTCGAGTTCGAAGGAGGAGTTTGGATCTGCGCGTTGCTGAATGTGATGCCATTCATATTGTCGAACTGATTGATCACAGTGTAGCCAGCGCCAGGTGCAGAAACGCCTGGGTTGAAAAAGAAGGTTGCGGCCTGGGCCGGGTTAACCGCTGCGACGCTGAGCGCGATCGCAGATGCCTTGATGAGAAGACGAATATTCATTGTTTAACTCCCACAATAGAAGGCGAGCGTTAATTCATCTGTAACCATTCGTCTAAGGGAGAATCTGTCAAATAAGGTAAATAGCTGTGCCGTTCTGACGCGAACAGCATTTTGCGCGCGCAAACTACACAAATGCTGGACGCGTTGATCGCCGCATCCGAAAAAGGGGGACAAGGAGCCGCCCGCTCCTGTCCCCCAAATCGCATTATTACCTAAGGGCAATGATTGCCCGTTTCAAAGCTTACCGCTCGATGCACATGGCTATGCCCATGCCGCCACCGATGCAGAGCGTTGCCAGGCCCTTGTGCGCATCCCGGCGGCCCATCTCGTAGAGCAGGGTCGTAAGGATGCGGGCGCCGGATGCGCCGATTGGGTGGCCGATGGCGATTGCGCCGCCGTTTACGTTGACCAGATCGGGGTTCCAGCCAAGCTCCTTGCCGACGGCGAGGGCCTGCGCGGCGAAGGCTTCGTTGGCTTCGATGAGATCGAGATCGGAGAGCGCCCAGCCTGCCTTCTCAAGCGCGCGGCGGCTTGCGGGGGCAGGGCCGATGCCCATGATCGAGGGATCAACGCCGCAGGTTGCCCAGCTTGCGATCCGCCCGAGAACGGTCGCGTTGCGCTTGGCCGCTTCGCTTGCGCTCATCAGCACCAGCGCGGCGGCGCCATCGTTCAGGCCGCTTGCATTGCCCGCCGTCACGCTGCCATCCTTCTTGAAGGCGGGGCGCAGCTTCTCCATCGCTTCCAACGTCGCACCAGCTCGGATATATTCGTCCGCATCGACGATCGTGTCGCCCTTGCGGCCGGAGATCGTCACCGGCGCGATTTCATCCTTGAACCGGCCAGCGGCGCGGGCGGCTTCGGCCTTGTTCTGGCTTGCTGCGGCAAAGGCGTCCTGATCGGCGCGGCTGATCTGATATTTCTCGGCGACGTTCTCGGCGGTGATGCCCATATGATAGCCATTGAACGCATCGGTCAGGCCATCATGCACCATTGTGTCGATGAGGCTGAGGTTGCCCATCTTGGTGCCAGCACGCATCATCTGTGCGTGGGGGGAGAGCGACATGCTCTCTTGCCCGCCTGCGATCATGATCGACGCATCGCCGGTCTGGATCGCCTGCGCCGCCAGCGCAACAGAGCGCAGGCCGGAGCCGCACACCTGATTGATGGCGAAGGCCGTGCGATCGACCGGGATACCCGCGTTCACGGCAGCCTGGCGGACGGGGTTCTGCCCCTGCGCGGCTGTGAGCACCTGGCCGAAAATCACTTCGGAAATTTCATCAGCGGCGACGCCCGCCTGCTCCAGCGCGGCGATGATGGCGATGCGGCCAAGCTCATGCGCAGGCGTGTTGGCGAAACTGCCGAGGAAGCTGCCGACGGCGGTGCGCTTGGCGGCGGTGATGACGATGTCAGTCATACGATAGCGAGTCCCTAAGATTGCGGCGCCACAGGCGCGGATTTCTGTCTCGTGCGGAGCCGTCTAGCATTAGCCGCCGCAGCGCGAAAGCCAGTCGCTGAGGCCCCGCCACAATTGCGTCTCGGCCCGGCTGCCGATCATCATGCCGACATGGCCGAGCGCAAGATCAATACGCTCGTCTGCTGGCGGCACGACGCGTGCAGGCACGATCCGGTCGCTCGTGGACGCTACAGCCAGAGTTGGGCAAGCGAGCTTCTCCGGGTCGCAAGCTAATCCTTCAATCAGCCATTCGCCCCTGCCGGGCATATCGGAAGCGTAGCAGCGGTCGGCAAGATCGGTGCCCGCGGCAAAGGTGAGGGGTGCGCCCTCATTGGCCCAGTCTTCCACCGCGATGAAGCCTTGCCATGCAGCGGAACCTGGCTCCATGTCGCCAAAGTCGGCATATTTGCGGATCGTCCGTTCGGGATCGAGCGCCCAAAAGCCGGTCTGGAAGACCTCCATCGGCACAAGCCCGAGGGTTTCACAGCTCGCTCTGGATTGCGACCATGTGTGCGCGAGCTGTGCGCGGAAAGGGTCGTCATAACGATCAAAATGCCAGGGCGTGGCGATTGTCGCGACGCCAGCGGCGGGCCGTCCCTCCTGAGCCACGACCGATGCGGCGGCGATGGCAAGCGTGCCGCCGAGGCAGTAGCCGATCAGCAACGGCGGACGATCAAGCGTGTCGATCAGCGGCAGGAGCAAAGTGGTGACATGCTCGGCGAGATCGACATCCTGTTCGGCGGCGGTCGGCGTTCCCCAATCCAGCAGATAAGCATCATGCCCCTGTCGTAGCAAAAAGCGCAGCAACGAGCGCTGCTCAGACAGGTCCATCACCTTGGGCGGATTGATGAGCGAGGGGATGAGGATCACGGGATTGCGATCGGCTTTTCCGAGGCTAACATCATGTGTGATGCCCACGTCTCGGGTGAGCAATTGCGCGCGATCATGCCGCGCAGCAATTATTGGCTGCGGTTCATCCTTTGCGCGCTCGGCTGCTTGAAACAGCTTCAAACCGCGGAAGGCGCGGCGCCGCAGCTCTGCGTCCTGTTCCGTTACGGACCACAAAATTGAAAGAAACAACGGTAGAGGCCGAGGCCCATGTTGCGGTGCGGAAAGAATCGGTGCTATGTTGCTCACTCCGGAGGGCGGAGCATCAATATGGCACGATCGAAATCGACTAACGAGTCAGGAACTATCGTTATCAAAAAGTACGCCAACCGGCGGCTCTATGATACCGAGACCTCGAGCTACATCACGCTGGATCTTCTCTCGAAGATGACGCGCGAGGGGCGCGATTTCGTGGTCGTCGATGCGAAGTCCGGTGAGGACATTACGCATAATGTGCTCACGCAAATCATCATGGAAGAAGAGCAGCGCGGCGAGAATATGCTCCCCGTGAGCTTCCTGCGCCAGCTGATCTCGCTCTATGGCGATTCCATGCAATCGATGGTGCCGCAATATCTTGAGGCGAGCATGGAAGCTTTCCGCAAGAATCAGGTGCAGTTTCAGGAAGCGATGCAGGGCGCCTTTACCGGCGGTCCATTCGCGGAAATCGCCAAGCGCAACATGGACATGCTGAATGCTGCGGCCAGCGCATTCAAGCCTGCGCTCAATGCGGTGAATGCTGCAGCGCCAAGCCGCAAAGCCGAGACGGCAGGCGATGAAGTTGCCGACCTGAAGGCACAACTTGCTGCGCTGAACGCCAAGATCGACAAGCTGGGCGGCTGATCATCTTTTAAGCGGCGGGGGGTGGCTGAACGGTTCGGCTGCCCGCCCTTCTCACCGTACTCAACCCAGGGTTTGTGCAATGAGCTGGGCGCAGTTTGCGTCCGTCGCTGTTTCGTTGCGGCCTCCGATTGCGCGACCGACCGCCTTGAAAATATTGCCGACCGAGCGCGTGCTTTCTGGCACGATGATGTCTGGCTCGCGGATGTTCCCGCGCAGCAGGACACTGCCGGGGAGTTGAAGCGCTCTTTTGCTCTTCGCGGCGCCAGTGAGGCTGATTGTGAAGGCCTCTGCCGGGAAGCTGACATGGCCGGTGCCGCGCGTTTGGCTGATGCTCGTATCCACCATCAGAAGATCGACGTCACCGCGGCCTCGCTTCATAGCCAGTCGAATGATGCCACTCCGCAGCTCTTCGCGGCCATCTTCGTTGCCGAACAAGACCTTGCCGACATCGAAGCCGATCAAGCCTGCCAGACGCGTTGGCATGGACCCGCGACGTGTGACGGCGCCCATTGTGCCATTTGCATTGCCGACCGCCTCGCGGATGGTGTCGCCTACGCCCGTCAGCCGCACGCGCGCATCCACACGTCCATCAACATCGCTGTCCGATCCGCCCCCGGCCAATGCCGAGATACTGCTACCGCGGAGATCGAGCGCCAGCTTCACCGTGGGTTTGGGCTGGCCTTCACGCTGATTGACGGTCGCGCTGCCGGTTATCACGCCCTGATTGAGGCCGATGCGCAGCGCCGACACGGTCAGCAGGCGATTGTCCAGATTGAGCATGGCGCTCATCGTCTTGATTGAGGAGGGGCGGCGTCCGCTTAGGACGCGATCGACGCGAATGGCGATTCGTCCATCCGTCTTGCGGATCTTGCGGATGTTGACGCGTGTGTTGGGCGCGATCCTTGGTCCGATCGCACGTTCCAAGGCGACTGCGCGGGCATTGCCTTCGTCGTCTGCAAGATCCTCGAAGTTGAGGGTGAGGAAGCGCACATCCCCATCCAGCTTGGTGCGGCCATCAGTTTTGAGCGCGGTGAGCTTGCCGAGCAACTGGCTCTCGCCAACCGTGCCACGCAAGTCCGCGATGCTCCAGGTCTTGTCACGATGGCGCACCTTGGCATTAAGGGTAAGAGGCTGG
This sequence comes from uncultured Sphingobium sp., assembly GCA_946479185.1. The sequence goes on along the minus strand of CAMLFF010000109.1, from coordinate 1,485 downwards.
GTGCCGAACAGGCCTGCCTCGATCACCCGATCAATGAGCTTGAGATCGTTGGCGCGGGCGCTGACCTTGAAGGTCATGTCATCGGTGCGCATCGGGCCGGCCATCGTGCCAAGCGCGTGCATCGCGAGGGCCGGGCCTTCCAGCCGGGCATCGAAGGGCCATTCCTTGCCTGCGATCATCGGTGCGCCCCGCAGGCGGACATTGACGGCGGCGCCATCGACAGTGCCGGTGCCCGAGCCGGTGAGGCCATTGCGGGGATCGACAGCGAGAGAGACTTTGAACGCGCGCTTCTGAAACGCGTCGCGATAATCGATGACGACGTCGTCGATGCGGGTTGCGGAGATGCCTGCCCCGTCCCCATCATCATCTTTGCGATCCTGACGGTGCCTATCCCAATTCACGCGCCTGTTCGCGTCCCGAACGAGGTTGAGGCGGATGCCCTTGGCGGACACAAGATCAGGTGAACCTTTGCGCAGCAGCATGTTGAACAGATTGATGCGCAACCGCACCTGCTCGACGGATGCAAGACTGCCGGGACCGGCCCAGTCGGGCTGCGGTATCTGGAGCCCGCGCACCTGAATGATTGGGCTGAATGAGAAGGCGCTTTCCCGCTCCATCGCAGCAATCGTCACAGGACTTCCGACGCGATCCGACAGACGGCGTTCCGCACCGCTTTTCAGCCATGAGACGGGGAAGCTGCCAGCCAATATGATCAGCCCGGCCAGCAGGATAGCGACGACAAGAAGCGCGATGCGAGCGCCCTTTGGAATCGTGCCGATAGTCGATGATGTGAGGCGCATTGTCGATGGGACGAGTGAAACGGTGGAAAGTTCCCCTCGCGCAGGCGCTAATCTTGGCGATATGCCCACTGGTGAGGCAAGCAGGCGGGCATAATCCTGTCTATCGCCTTTGTAATTTGCTGGGCGCGCTATAAAGGCGTTGGCCAATCCTCAGCTCATATAAAGTGCGCAATAATGACCGTATCGAACATCAAACACGCTCTCTCCGTCACGCGCGAGAAGGATTTCGCGGCCTGGTATCAGGCGGTGATCAGCGAGGCGGACCTTGCCGAGGAAAGCGGCGTGCGTGGCTGCATGGTCATCCGGCCCTGGGGCTATGGCATCTGGGAGCGCATCCAGAAGCTGATGGACGCGCGCATCAAGGCGGCGGGCGTGGAGAATTGCTATTTCCCGCTGTTCATTCCCTTGTCCTTCTTCGCTGAGGAAGCCGACCATGTGGAAGGCTTCGCCAAGGAAATGGCGGTCGTGACGCATCATCGGCTGCGCAACATTGATGGCAAGTTGCAGCCCGACCCTGAGTCAAAGCTTGAGGAACCGCTGGTCGTGCGACCAACCTCCGAGACTGTCATTGGCAAGGCAATGGCGCGGTGGATCCAGAGCTGGCGCGATCTGCCGATGCTGACCAATCAATGGGCCAACGTGGTGCGCTGGGAAATGCGCACGCGGATGTTCCTGCGCACCAGCG
>CAMLFF010000108.1 GCA_946479185.1 uncultured Sphingobium sp. | reverse complement strand
TGGAGAAGATCTTCAAGTCGATCCCCTATATCGTCGATGTGGATAACAGCTTCGGCCAGCCTCGTCCCAAGCTCCGCTTGATTCCGCAACGCGACCGGATCGACTATTACGGGCTCTCGACCCGCGATGTTAACGACTCCATCGGCGCCTTGCTGGGCAGCAAGACGGTCGGTTACCCTGCGCGCGGCGACGAGCGGACACCCTTGCCGATCACCATCGCGCTGCCGCAATCGGCGCGACGCTGGACGCAGACGCTCGGCAGCACGCCTGTGGCGGTCACGGAAGGCGCCAACGGCCCACAGTTGATTGAACTCGGCGCGATTGTCGATGCGCGGCAGGAGCAGAGCAGCCCGGCCATCTTCCGGCGCGATGGCCATTATGTTGATATGGTGACAGCGGAGTTGGCCGGCGATTATGAGGCGCCGATTTACGGCATGCTCGCGGTTGACCGCGCGATCGACGACTATGATTGGGCCGCCAAGGGCCTGCGCAAACCCGTCATTCGCCTGAGCGGCCAGCCCGACGACGAGAATGTGACGAGCCTGCTCTGGGATGGCGAATGGGAAATCACCTGGGTCACTTTCCGCGATATGGGGGCGGCGTTCATGGTCGCACTGCTCGCGATCTATATCCTCGTCGTCGCCCAGTTTCGCAGCTTCCGATTGCCGCTTGTCATCCTGACGCCGGTGCCGCTGACGCTGATCGGAATCGTGCTTGGCCACATGCTGTTCCGGGCGCCATTTACCGCCACCTCGATGATCGGCTTCATCGCGTTGGCCGGCATCATTGTGCGCAATTCAATCCTGCTGGTCGATTTCATCCGGCATACGTCCACACCCGACAAGCCGCTGCGCGATGTGCTGATTGAGGCAGGAACGATCCGGTTCAAACCGATCGTGCTCACGGCCGCCGCCGCGATGATCGGCGCTGCCGTGATCCTCACCGATCCGATCTTTCAGGGGCTCGCCATTTCACTCCTTTTCGGCCTCGCCTCCTCGACCTTGCTCACCGTATTGGTTATTCCCGCCATTTACGTGGTGCTGCGTGACGATGGGAGACCAGCAAGCAAATGACGGTGACGGACAAGGCGGTTGAGGAAATGCTTCGCGAGCGCGCCACAGAGGTCGCCGCGTTTCTCAAGGTCGTCGCGAATGAACAGCGCCTGTTGCTGCTTTGTCGGCTGCGCGACGGCGAGGCCTCGGTTGGCGAACTCGTGGGGTTGTGCGGACTGTCGCAGTCAAGTGTCTCACAGCATCTCGCTCGGATGCGCGATGGCGGTCTGGTGCAGACCCGCCGTGAGAACACGACGATCTTTTACCGAATTAGCGATAGCAAGGTGCAAGCGCTGATGGAGTTTCTGTGCGACCAGTTTGCCAAAGGCCCTGATGCGCGAACGGCAGTCAAATGATGTTAGGGACTTTACCCGAAAGCTTCTGACGCTTCACTTCCGAAGGCTGCTGGAGAAGAAGGCCTCAATCCTCCTCCAGCCAAGGCCCATCAGTCCTCCAATAAGGCGCGAAGCATCCAGGCCGACTGCTCATGCACCCCAATACGCTGGCCAGAAGGTGGCCAAGGCCATCGCTGATCGATGCACGGTCTGCATCGTTGATGCCAATATTGAGGCTCATGTCATTTCTCCCTTGAGCCGCAACCTCGCCACTTCAGAGGGCGGGTCGGTCCACTCATTGGGTGAGATCTTCGTCGGCGTCAGAATGGAATTCATGCCATAAACCATTCAATATCCCGAAGCTGACCGCCAGACCGACACCCAAGACCCAGGCAAAATACCACATGCTAGAAGTCCTCTTTCAGTAGAAGTCGGGATTGGTGCGCACATCCTGCGTCGTCACGCGGCCAAACATGATCTTGTAGGCCCAAGCCGTGTAGAGCAGCACGATAGGCAGGAACACGATCGTCACCAGCAGCATGATGAACAGGGTCAGAGGGCTCGAGGATGCGTTCCACACCGTGAGGCTGGACGCGGGATCGATCGAGCTCGGCAGGATGAACGGAAACATCGAAAGCCCGACCGTTGAGATGATGCCGACCGTAGCGAGCGACGAACCACTAAAGGCCAGCACCTCGCGCGTTGACCGGATGCCGATAAGCGCCATGACCGGACCAAGAAAGCCGAGCGCCGGCGCAACTAGCATCCAGGGCTGGGCGCTATAATTGGCGAGCCAAGCGCCTGGTGCGGCTACGAGCGCAGAAAAATGCGGATTGGATGGCCCCATCGGATCGACCAGTCCTTCGGTGCGGAAACCCATGTTCATGGTCGCGACCATCACGCCGCCTGCAGCGAACAGCAGGATCGACAGGATCGCTGCGATCTGCCCGAAGGTCTTGGCACGATCATGCACCGCGCCGCGTTCGATCTTGATCGCGAGCCAGGCAGACCCGTGGAGGACCAGCATCGCGACAGAAAGAAGACCCGCCAACAGCGAGAAGGGATGGAACAGACCAAGCAAACTGCCCTCGTAAAAGGATCGCAGGTTGCTATCGAGCCGGAAGGGAACGCCGGTCAGCACGTTGCCGACCGCGACGCCGAACACCAGTGCGGGCACGAGACCGCCCACGAACAACGCCCAGTCCCAGCGATTGCGCCATGCCGGATCGGGCCGCTTGGAGCGATATTTGAAACCGACGGGTCGCAGGATGAGTGCGGCCAGGACAAGGAACATGGCGAGATAGAAGCCTGAGAAGCTGACTGCATAGACCAAAGGCCATGCCGCGAAGATCGCGCCGCCACCAAGAATGAACCAGACCTGGTTGCCTTCCCAGGTCGCGCCGACCGAGTTGATGACCATGCGGCGCTCCTCGTCGGTCTTTGCGACAAAGGGCAGCAGCGAGGCGACGCCGAGATCGAAGCCGTCAGTCAGGGCGAAGCCGATCAGCAGGATGCCCATCAGCCCCCACCAGATCAGGCGCAGGCTTTCATAGTCGAGGGGAGGGGCCATGGGTCGGTCTCCTTATTCGGCGGGCAGTGGGGCATAGCCCTGGTGGAGCGGCTGATCGGCAGCCGCCGGCTCGTCATCATGTTCGATCGGGCCGTGCTTGATCGCTGCCAGCATCAGCCGGACCTCGATCACCGCAAGCACCCCGTAGATCAGCGTGAACCCGATGATCGTGGTCCAGATCTGCGAGACTGTGAGGCTTGAAGCGCCCAGGAAGGTTGGCAATACACCTTCGATCGCCCAGGGCTGGCGGCCGATCTCAGCCAGCAGCCAGCCAAACTCGATGGCAATCCACGGTAGCGGGATGACCCAGAGCGCCGTGCGCATGAACAGACGGGTAAATTTGCTGCCGTCGTCAAACCGCCGGATCGAGGCGATGTAGAAAGCGGCGCCGAAAAAGGCGATGAAGAAGAAGCCGAGGCCAGCCATCACGCGGAATAGCCAGAACATCACCGGCACATAGGGGACCGTGGTCCATGCCGCCTTCTGGATGTCAGCTGGCGTTGCGGCCCGAGGGTCGGGCATGAAGCGCTTGAGCAGCATGGCGTAGCCAAGGTCGAGCTTATGCTCCTCGAACTGCGCGCGGGCGGCAAGATCGGTGCGGTTGAGCTTCAGCTTCTCGACCGCATCATAGGCCTGGATGCCGCTCTCGATGCGGGTCTGTGCCTTCACGACCAGTTCGCTGATGCCAGACACTTCGCCATTGAGGCTGCGGGTCGCGATCAATCCCAGCGCATAAGGAATTTTGACCTCATAGCGTGTCTCGCGCCCTTCCATGCTCGGGATGCCGAAAATGGTGAACCCGGCGGGGGCTGGCTCGGTGTGCCACATCGCTTCCAGCGAGGCGAGTTTCATTTTCTGATTGTCTGTAAGTGCGTAGCCGGACTCGTCGCCGAGCACGACGACCGACAGCGATGAGGCAAGCCCGAAAGCCGCTGCAACCGTGAAGGATCGCTTGGCCACCGCGAGCCATTTGCCCCTGAGGATATACCAGGACGAAACGCCAAGGACGAACACGGCCGCGCAGACATAGCCCGCGCTGACGGTGTGGACGAACTTGGCCTGCGCCACGGGGTTGAACAGCACCGCCATGAAATCGGTGACTTCCATGCGCATCGTGGCGGGGTTGAACTGCGATCCCGTGGGATGCTGCATCCAGCCGTTGGCGACGAGAATCCAGAGGGCCGAGAGGTTTGAGCCCAGTGCCACCATGAACGTGGTGAAGAGATGCTGGCGTTTGGTCAGCTTGTCCCAGCCGAAGAACATCAAACCGACGAAGGTCGCTTCAAGGAAGAAGGCCATCAACCCTTCGATCGCAAGCGGCGCGCCAAAGATGTCACCGACATAATGCGAGAAGTAGGACCAGTTGGTGCCGAATTCGAACTCCATGGTGATGCCGGTTGCCACGCCTAGCACGAAGTTGATCGCGAACAGTTTAGCCCAGAAACGCGTAATCGTCCGCCAAATCGGCCTGTCGGTGATTACATAGATGCTCTCCATGATGAAGAGCATGAAGGACAAGCCCAGCGTCAGTGGCACGAAGAGGAAATGGTAGAGTGCTGTAAGGGCAAACTGCAGTCGCGAAAGCTCAATGACGGCCATATCCACCATGGGTGGGCACTCCTGCTGAACTGGGCATGCCAGACGAGTCGGCTCGCAACGGCATGATAATAATTAGTCATTAGGCGTAAATATGTATATGAGCAAGCGAGTTTCGATACGGAGCCTATGACACCCAACCGCGCCTTTCTGTTCTGGCTGCTCGATGCTGTGCTGGCGATTGCTGTCGCAGCGGCCCTCGCGCTTGCCGTATCGCACCTCCTTGACGGCTCGGTCGGCGTCGCGACGCTGCTTGCGCTCCTTCTGCTTGTCATCGCCTCTCTCTGCCGGGCTGCGGCGCAGGTTTTGGCATCAACCGCCGGAACGCGGGACGCCGCATGCGAAAAGCAATCCTGGCGGCGACGGGCCATTGGCGCTGTGCTGCGCGCGTCGGCTGGGTCTCGCGTCATGCTGGGCGAGCATACCGCCGACGCCACCGACCGGATCGAGGATCTCGACGGCTATTATGCCCGGTTCCGGCCTTTGCGGCTTGCTGCGGTCGTCACGCCCCTGATGGTGGCTGGCGCCGCTGCCCTGGCGAGCTGGGTTGCTGCGGCGATTTTGCTGGTGACGCTCGTTCCCTTTGCGATCGGCATGCTATTGGCTGGCACCGCGGCGGCACGCGCCGCTGCACGCCAGCTCGACGCTTTGAGCAAATTATCGGGCCTGTTCATCGATCGCGTGCGCGCCCTGCCTGTCATTCTGGGTTTTGGCGCGCAGCATCGCATCGTCCGGCAATTGTCCGGCGCGACGCAGGACGTGGCGCGCCGCACGGTCGCGGTTTTGCGCATTGCCTTCCTGTCGAGCGCGGTCATGGAGTTTTTCGCCGCGCTCTCGGTTGCGCTGGTGGCGGTCTATTGCGGGTTCAGCCTGCTAGGGTTGCTGCCCTTTCCTGCGCCCGAGGCCTTGACGCTGGGGGAGGCGCTGTTCGTTCTGGTCCTTGCGCCCGAATTTTACCTGCCAATGCGACGCATGGCGGCGGCTTATCACGACAAGCAGATCGGCGAAGCCGCGATGGAGAGGCTGTCGCGCCTCGCGCCGTCCACCGAGGCTGACGCCATTGAGATGACGAAACTGGATCATCCGCCACGATTGCAATTCAGGGCTGTCGAGATTGACTATGGCGATCGGCAGATCGGCCCCTTCACGCTCGATGTGCCTGCGGGCAGGTTGACGGTGCTTTCAGGCCCATCCGGGGTCGGAAAATCAAGTTTGCTGAATGCGCTCCTTGGGCTGGCTCCGCTCAGCGCGGGCGAACTTTTGATCGATGGGGCGCCGCTGGCGCCCACGCAGCTCCAAGGCCAGGTAAGCTGGGCGGGTCAGGCAACGACCTTGCTGCCGGGCACGCTGCGCGACAATATCCGCCTGTCCCGGCCGGAGGCATCCGATGCCGCCGTTGCAAGCGCAGCATCGCTGACCGGCCTTGCGGCCCTCGTCGCAGGGCGGTCCGCCGGACTGGAGACCATCATAGACCCCCACGGCTCCGGCTTGTCCGGCGGGGAACGTCGCAGGGTGGGGATCGCCCGTGCGGTGCTGCGCGATGCGCCACTTTGGCTTCTCGATGAGCCGACCGCCGATCTGGATGCGGTCTCGGCGTCAGATCTGGTCGCTCTTATCCTCACAGTAACAAAGGGACGTACAGTCCTGCTCGTCACTCACGACCCCGCGATCGCAGCACTCGCAGATCATCATGTGGTGATCGCATGAGGAACGGAAACCTCAACGCCCTGCTTGAAGACGTTGCCCGCCCTTATCGCTCGGCAACGCGGCTTGCGATGCTGTGTGCGGCAGCCGCCGCGATGACGGGCATCTTGCTGTTGGGATTAGCTGGCTGGTTCATCACCGGCGCTGCACTGGCTGGCGCAGCCGGGATCGCCGCGATTCAGGCGTTCAACTATCTGCTGCCGAGTGCGGCAATCCGCCTGCTCGCGATTGGGCGCACGATTACGCGATACGGCGAGCGCCTTTATGGTCATCAAGCAGCGCTCCACGCTCTCGCTCTCTTCCGGGTCCGACTATTCGAAACATTGATCGCCAGGCCGGTTGCCGACGGTGTACGGGGTGCGGGAGATCTTGCGGCGCTCCTGTTGCAGGATGTCGATGCGCTGGAGGACAGGTTCGTGCGTGCGCCCGGCAATGTGGCTGCATTTGTGGGCGCGGGTACGGCATTGATCTTGGCGATCCCTGCAGGGGTGGCGGCGACATGCGCGCTCGCAGCGATCATTATGGCCGTGCTTTTGTTAGCACGGCTGCTGGCGCGGCGCTGGCTACCCGCACGGGCACTGCGCATTCAGCAGGACATTGCCGCGCTCAAGCAGCTATTCGTCGAATATGCCGCCGCCTCGCCAGAGATTGCGGCCTATGCGATGGGGCGCTCAGTAGAGCTGCAGCTGCAGGAACAGGCCGCCCGCCTCGATGCCAACCGAGCGGCCTTTGCCCGTGCTGAAGCAATATTGGCGGCGATTGTTACGGGTGCGAGCGGCTTGGCAATGGCAGTCATGCTGGGCCTGTCGACCGCAACATTGCCGATGACCCTCCTTGCGGCGCTGGCTGCGGCGGGCGCTATCGAAGCGCTGGGTGCCTATGTTCGTTCCAGTGGTCGTGAAGCCGTGATCGCGGCCGGGCTTGATCGCCTCGCAGCCTTGATCACAGCGCCGAGCGGCCCGACCGAACTGGTTCCCCTGCTGGCGGGCAATCAGATCAGGATTACCAACAGCGATCAGGCCTATGTTTTACGACGCGGTGACAGGCTAGTTATCACGGGGCGCTCGGGATCGGGCAAGACGAGCCTCCTTGAATATCTCGCGGGCCAGCGCTCCAGCGGCGGCGACATCGAGATAGATGGCCGCTCGATCGCACTAGCGGCGGCCGAGGCGCGGCGCGGCTTGTTCGCGCTGTCACCGCAAAACGCGCAGATGCTCGCCGGGACGATTGAAGATAATTTGCGTCTCGCACGCCCCGGTCTCCAACAGGAAGCGCTGTGGGACGCGTTGGGCGTTGCCTGTCTTGCGGATGATGTGCGGGCCATGCCCGACGGCCTTGCTACCTGGATCGGCGATGGCGGCTCACGTTTGTCAGGCGGTCAGCGCAAGCGCCTCTCGCTGGCGCGGGCAATGCTGGCTGGCCGCCCGTGGCTGCTGCTTGACGAGCCGAGCGAGGGGCTGGATCCGAGCGTTGAGGCGCGTGTGCTGGCGAATCTGGATAGGTGGCTGAGGCAGACCGAAACCGGCCTTATCCTTGTCACCCACAGACCGGCAGCGATGGTTTTGGCCTGCCAGCATCTTGATTTACGAGGTTAGAGGATCTTCGCGAACATGGCTGCCGATCCGCGCCCCGGAGAAGCGGTCTTTTGATCGCCCTGCACCGGCCTTGCGTCGGCGCTGTTCCGGGCGAGCGCGGCGAGAAAGCCGGCTGCTGTTGCGAAGGCGCCCGCAGTCACTGTGTAATAGACCTGTTTCGCAGCGCGCCGGGTCTGCACAAGCTCCGCCTTGCGCAGCACGCCCAGCTGTTGCGATAGCCCCGGTTGCCCGATGCCAGTCAGACCTTCAATCTCACCAACGGATTTCTCGCCCTGGGCAAGTAGCGTCGCGATAATCCGCAACCGGGTGTCATGCCCCAAGGTGCGCATCACCTCGGCGAGGGCTTCCAGATGGTCGTCGGGCAGCATGTCTGTCATCAAGCTATGCCTTCCCCGACGTCGGTTTGGTGCGGTGAAACCACAGGGGGTCATTTGCCTCGGCGAGCAAAGAAATCTGGTCCTGGTGCGGAGGCAACAGCACTGCGTCGCCCGGGAACCAGCCTTCGGGGGTCACGACATGATCGGCATCGACAGTCTGCAAGGCAGCCAGCACGCGAAGCATCTCTTCGACTGAGCGTCCGACCGTTGCGGGATAACAGATGGTCGCGCGAACAATCCCATCAGGATCGATGAAATAGGTGGAGCGCATCGCCGCAGCATCAGGCGACCGGTCAGAGATCATGCCATAAGCCCGCCCGATGACCAGCGAGGGGTCCTCCACGATTGGGAAGCTCACGGTTACGCCGAAGCCATCGCGGATCGCGCGGATCCAGCCCAGGTGCGAATAAAGGCTGTCGACCGAGACCGCGAGCAAAGCGCAGCCGAGCGCCTCGAACCGGTCGTGCGCCTTTGAAAGAGCGACGAACTCGCTCGTGCATACCGGCGTGAAATCGGCCGGATGTGAAAAGAAGATCAGCCAGCGCCCGCGGAAATCGGACAGGCTGACGACCCCCATCGTGGTTCTCGCCTGGAAATTGGGAGCTGGATCCCCGATCTGCAAGAACTGCGGGGCCTGGCCTGCGTCGGCCGACATCTCATACATTTCGGGAAGTTCCGTCTTAATCATCTTCAAATATTCCGTACATGATTACAGTAGAGATGTAAGCGAGAAATTAAGGGGGTGACGCCGATGGCTGAACTTCCGCGGTTCACGGGCATGACGACGACCGCAAAGCAAAACATAATGCTCGCTACTGACGCGGACATCTCAAGAAAGCGGCCAACTCCGTCCAGCGCCGAGCCAGAAAACATGAGTGAGGTTCAAGCTGCACCTCCAACCCCTGTCCGCCTTGACGGTACGATCGTCCGAAAATGGCAGATTTCCGCCGCTCATCATTGGATGAATTTGGTCGGGGAGAGAGGATTCGAACCTCCGGCCCCTGCCTCCCGAAGACAGTGCTCTACCAGGCTGAGCTACTCCCCGACCGG